>JAAOZX010000070.1 GCA_012274225.1 Comamonadaceae bacterium
CGCTCGATGCGCCGGTGGGCACTGAGATTCACTACACCGTTGACGGAACTGCATTACAGGACGTCTTCAGTTCCGCCGGGTGGCGTACCGAACCATGCAGCACAACCACCCAACGCCCTACTGGGCTCGCCTGAAGTATCCGGGTCTTTTGCATCGCGCGCAGCACGTCCAGGCACTGTGACCGGCCACTGAAATCCGCTCCAGCCAGGCGGCGACCGACTGAAGGCAAAGGTGGGGAATTCGGCGTGGGCTACCCCGAAGCTGGGGGAAGTCTCCCCGCTATCCATGTCGGGTGGGACACGTCCGGCACGGCATCGGCCTTCAGGTTTCGGCATGGGCGGTGCAGATGCCGGGGGCTGCTCTCCAGTGCAAGAAGCGACCCAGCAAGCTTGAGGCGTACCGCCCACACCGGTTGGCTGCCGACGCACCGGCCAGCCCTGCCATTGCCGGCTCGATATTTGCTTGTTGAAGCCGTATCGAGCTGCATCTTCCATGGAAATCCTGCGCCGCGCCCACCGCTTGACCTGCCTGCTCCTGGCATGGTTTGCGTTGTCCGTTGGCGTTGCCATCGCGTCGCCGGTCATCAACCCGCAGGCGATGGAGTTGATCTGCTCCGGTTCCGGTTCGACGAAGGTGCTGGTCGCGGGTGAAGGAGACGCTTGGGACGGTGCCAGCCACATGCATGACTGCCGGTTGTGCGTCATGACCGGCGCGCCCCCCGTTCCGGTGGTTTTCGCTCCACATCAACCTCCGGCCCAGCCTTTGGCGCCGATATTGCCTGTCCCCGTTGCGGCGCAGACCGCCGCACCACTTTCCGCGCGCGCCCCGCCGGTTCTCTGACGCCATCCAGTCCGTAGCTGGCTGTGGGCGCGCTTGCGCTTGCCGGCCCCCTTCCGTCAGATTCCAGGAGTCGCATATGCGCATGAACCGCATGGCCTTGTCACGCGCCTTGGCCTTCCCCTTTATCGCTGCCGCTACGAAGAGACCGATCATGGCCAATCCGTATCCCTGGTCGACCCTTACGCAGGTTGGCTTCCTGGCCCTTGCCCTGGCCGTGCCCGCAACAGCACTGGCACACGGTCTGGTGGGCAAGCGATTCTTTCCGGCCACCCTTGCCACCGACGACCCGTTCGTGTCGGACGAGCTGTCGCTGCCTACCGTTTCATCCGTTCGAACCAACGGCTCGGAGGACGAACCGTCAAGCCGCGAGACATCGGTCTCCGGCGAATTCTCCAAGCGCATCACGCCCGATTTCGGCCTCTCGGTGGGTGTCGAGCATCAACGTCTTTCACCGAGCGGCCAGCCAACGGTCAACGGTTTCGGCAATGTGGAACTCGGCCTGAAGTACCAGTTCTACAAAAATGAAGCGCGCGAAGCCCTTCTGTCCGCCGGGCTTGGCTGGGAAGTGGGCGGCACTGGAAGCAAGGCGGTCGGAGCGGATCGCTTCAGTACCTTCACGCCCACGCTCTTCTTCGGCAAGGGCTTCGGCGATCTGCCGGGCAGCGTTCCCTATCTCAAGCCGCTCGCCCTGACCGGGTCGCTTGGCGTTGCGATGCCGCGCCACGCCAGCACCATCACGACGTCGGTGGACCCGGACACGGGAAACACGGTCGTCAGCAGCGAGCAGCATCCCAACGTGCTGCAGTTCGGTCTTGCAATCGAGTACAGCCTTCCGTACCTCCAGTCCTTCGTCAAGGACGTGGGGCTGTCCGCACCTTTCAACCGGATGATTCCATTGGTGGAGATCTCCCTGCAGAAGCCGCTGGACCGGGTCAGCGACCGAAGGCTGACGGGAACGGTGAATCCTGGTGTCGTGTGGGTCGGCAGCCTCATGCAGATCGGTGTGGAAGCGGTCATTCCGATCAATGGTCGAAGTGGCCACGGCGTCGGGATCCTGGCGCAACTGCACTTCTACCTGGACGACATGTTTCCGCGCGGTATCGGCCGGCCGCTCATGGGGCGCGGCCAATGAACTTGCTCCGGGCGTTCTGCTTAGTCCTTGTGACCTTGCTGTCTGCGCAGGCGCACGCCCACGCGTTGCTGGACCGTGCCGAACCGCGGGTGGGCGCTACCGTGCGGACTGCGCCGAAGCAGTTGAAGCTCTGGTTCACCCTCGATATCGATCCTTCGCTCAGCACCGCCATGGTCATGGATGCCAAGGGCGGGCGCGTCGACAAGAACGATGCTCAGGTGGACCTGGCAGATCGCGCACTGATACGCGTCTCGCTCGACGCGCTCGCCCCGGGCGACTACACCGTCGTGTGGCGCGCGGGGTCCAGCGACGGCCACCTCTCGCAGGGAGATTTTGTGTTTCACGTGGGCCCGTAGAGCGGGGACCCGCCACCTGAAAGGAAGAACACCATGCAAAACCTGAAGACTCTCGCCTGTTTCGTGCTGTCTGCCGGGCTGGCCGCAACGGCCATGGGCCAGACGACCGCCCCTGCCGTCAAGGTCGAAGCCGCCTGGGCCCGGCCCAGCGTGCAGGGGCAGCAGGCCACCGGCGCTTTCATGACGCTCACCGCGAGCGACGCAATAACACTGGTCGGCGTGTCGTCCCCTGCCGCCGGCGTGACCCAGGTGCATGAAATGAAGATGAACGGCGACGTGATGACGATGCGGGCTGTCCCCGCGCTGGACCTGCCTGCAGGCAAGGCGGTGGAACTCAAGCCCGGTGGCTACCACGTGATGCTGATGGCCTTGAAGGCGCCGCTCGCCAAAGACAGTCAGGTGCCCCTGACGCTCACCTTCAAGGACGGCAAAGGGGTGGAAAGCAGGCTCGATCTGAGTGTGCCAGTCCGCGCGGCGGCGCCGTCGCAGCCGGGCGCGGACGTCACGATGGTTGTGCACAAACACTGATGCAAATTTCATCGCCAGTCTTGGCGGATCCGGCGGCCTGAAAAATCCGACGGCTTGTTTCCCAAACCAGGAGCGAACTGATGCATCAACTTTCCTCTGAAATCAGAGTCTTGACTTCGCGCCGCACGGTGCTGCTTGGCGCCCTTGCCTTGATGACGGGCTGCAAACAGAAGCTGGTCATCGATCAGCAGCCGAGCCCGACCTTCAAGGGTGTCGACCTCACTGGGGCGTCCTACGGCCGCGACTTCAAGCTCAAGGATGTCCAGGGCCGCGAACGCACGCTGGCCGACTACCGCGGCAAAGTCGTGTTGCTGCACTTTGGCTTCACGATGTGTCCGGACGTCTGCCCGACGGCGCTGACGCGCGCAGCCCAGGTCCGGGCCTTGCTCGGCGACCGCGCCGACCGGTTGCAGGTCCTCTTCGTCACGCTCGACCCGGAGCGCGACACGCCGCAGGTCATGGCGGCTTATCCCGCCCAGTTCGATCCCAGCTTCATCGGTTTGTATGGAGACCTGGAGCAGACCCGCGCGGTTGCCGATCAGTTCAAGGTGTTCTACCGAAAGGTGCCGACGGGCGACTCCTACACCCTGGACCATTCCGTGCTGTCTTTCGCCTTCGACCCCCAAGGCCGCTTGCGCGTGGGTATCCGAAATACGGAAAGTGCCGAGGACTGCGCGCACGACTTGCGGGAACTCCTGACTTGACAAATCAGGACCGCCGCCAACGACGATTCGTGCCCGCGAGCTCGTCGCTCAGGTGTGCCGCGCCCTCCCTGGCGCCACCGTCACGCCCGCGGCGTGGCGCGCTCGATGATGGCCGCGCAATCCACGCCGCGCGGCAGGGTGCCGTAGTTGCGGTGGCCGTCCCCGCGCAGACGCGAGGCACAGAAGGCGTCCGCGACGAAGTGCGGCGCGTGCCGGACCAGCAGGGCGGCCTGCAGGGCCAGCGCCATCTTGTCCACGACGGCGCGGGCCCGAAACTCCAGCTCGGTCACGTCGCCGAATTCCTTCAGCAGGGCGACCAGCCAACGATCCAGATTGGCGTTGGCGCCCTTGGCCTTGGACACCTCGGTGAAGAACGCGTTGACAACGTCCGGGGTCTTCTGCATCGCGCGCAGCACGTCCAGGCACTGCACGTTGCCGCTGCCTTCCCAGATCGCGTTCACTGGCGACTCGCGGAACAGCCGGGGGAACGGGCCGTCCTCCATCACGCCGCTGCCGCCGATGCACTCCATCGCCTCGTAGGCGTGGTGGGGCGTGCGCTTGCAGATCCAGTATTTGCCCACCGCGGTGCACAAGCGAACCAGCAGGTCCTCGTGCTGCTGGTCGCGGTGGTCCATGGCGCGCGCGATGCGCATCGTCAGCGCCAGCGAGCCTTCGTGCTCCAGCACCAGGTCGGCCAGCACGTTCTGCATCAACGGCTGCTGGTTGAGCACCTTGCCGAATGCCGAACGGATCGAGCAGTGATGCAGCGCCTGCGCCACGGCAGCGCGCTGGCCCGCCGACGAGCCGACCATGCAATCGAACCGCGTCATCGCGACCATCTCGATGATGGTGCGCACGCCCCGGCCCTCCTCGCCCACCATCCAGGCGAGCGCGCCGCGCAGCTCGGTTTCGCTCGACGCGTTGGAGACGTTGCCCATCTTGCGCTTCAGGCGCAGCACCTGCATGGCGTTCTTGGCGCCGTCCGGCCGCCAGCGCGGCAGCAGGAAGCACGACAGCCCGGCCGCCGTCTGCGCCAGCACCAGGAAGGCGTCGCACATCGGCGCCGACACGAAGTACTTGTGCCCGACCAGTTCGTACGCCTCGCCCGGGCCGCTCTGGCCGATCGGGTGGGCCTGCGTGGTGTTGGCGCGGACATCCGAGCCGCCCTGCTTCTCGGTCATCGCCATGCCGATCGTGATGCCCTGCTTGTCGGCAGCCGGCACGTTGCGCGGATCGTAGGTGCGCGCGGTGATCTTCGGCTCCCACAGCTTCGCAAGCGTTGGGGTCAGGCGCAGCGAAGGCACCGCCGCAAAAGTCATCGTGACGGGGCAGCCGTGCCCGGCATCGACCTGCCCCTGCAGGTAGCTCCCTGCGGCACGCGACACATGCGCGCCGGGTTTCGGGTCGGTCCAGGGCGACGAGTGCAGCCCGCGCCCGATCGCCGTCTTCATCAGCGTGTGGTAGGCCGGGTGGAACTTCACCAGGTCGATCCGGTTGCCGAAGCGGTCGTGCGTCTCGAGCTCGGGGCCGAAGCGGTTGGCCTGCACGCCCAGCTCCAGGTAGTCGGCCGACCCCGTCAGCGCTCCGAAAGCCGTCAGGTCGTCGTGAGCCCAAGCCGCTCCCTCGCGTCGAACGGCCTCGACCAGAGCGTCGTCCTGCGCGTACAGGTTGTAGTCGGCCAGCTCGCGCGACACATTGATCACTTCGTGGGTGTCGGCGAGGTACAGCGAGTCTTTGTGGAATGTCTCGGGTGCGTTCATGGGGTGGCCTCCAGGGTGGTCTGCAATGCGGGCCGAGCCTCCAGACATTACAGTTGGCACGCTCATTGCATCAATGTGTGTAATGTAGTCTGCGGCATCCGCGCGGACCGGTCGTCCCGCGAGGTGCGGGAGGGAGTGGGATAGCCTTGTCGAAGGCGGGCCGGAATCGTGCGGGGGCCAGGGGACGATCTCAGCAACAACGGCGCTCCCGTAGGCTGTTGATTTTGCTGACGAAAATAGCATTTCCTTCGAGACAGGCATGCCATGTTGAACGCCGCGAGATGAAGACCGTCAAGCATTCCAAAGAACGATCGCCAGCGGTCGATCCGGCTGATCCGGGGCGCCTCGAACAAGAGGGCGTCGACACGTGCCGCTGCGGCGATCCGGCGGCAGAGCCCGGCGATGCCGACCTGGTCGCCGGCTGTTTGCGCGGCGAAGCGAAGTCATGGGAAGCGCTGGTGCACCGCTACCAGCGCCTGGTGTTCGCCATCGTTCGGCGCATGGGCATGGACGAGCACATGGCGGCCGACGTGTTCCAGACCGTCTTTGCGCACCTGCTGCACCACATTCCGCGAATCGCCGAACCGGCCCGGCTGCAGGCCTGGATTGTCACGACGGCAAAACGCGAGGCCCTGCTTCAGCGCCGGCGAGGCGAGCGGACGATCTCGATGACCGGGGACAGCGATGCCGACACCGGCGCCAGCGAATGGGATATCGCGGACAGTGCCCCGCTGACAGAAGAGGCCCTGGACGCATTGCAGCAGCAGAACCTCGTGCGCCGGGGGCTGGAGCGGCTGGATCCGCGCTGCCGCCAGCTCCTGGAAATGCTGTTCAACGACGACGACACCCAGCTCGGCTACGACGCAATGGCCGGCAGGCTGAATCTGGCGGTCGGCAGCATCGGGGCCACGCGCGCCCGGTGTCTGCAGAAGTTGCGGCAGCTGGTGTCGTGAAGATCGAAGTTGTAACTTCCATGTATCAGATCGAATCGTGCCGGCTCTGTTCATCAGAAACCAACTTTATTCCATGCCAACCATGAATTTGATTGATCACCTGTCCGATGAGGAACTGACCGCCCTGGCGGGCGCTGCCAGCCGACTGCCGGACGCCCCTGCCAAATGGGTGGAGGCCGCAGTGGCGCTTTGGAAAGTCGCTCCCCGTCCGGCCGCAATGGCGCCGGCACCCACGCTATGGACTCGCATTGCCGCGGCGCTCAGCTTCGACAGCTGGGCGACCCCGCCGCTGGCCCTGGGCGTTCGCTCGATGGCTGTCGACAGCCGCCACCTTCTGTACAGCGCCCAGGGCCGGGACATCGACGTGCGCATCGCGCCGGCGGCGGACCGGTTTGCCATGGCCGGGCAGATTCTGGGCCCGGACGAAACCGGCGAGGTCGAGTTGGCGGGCGCTGGCGCCGGCGCGGCCGGCCGCTGGATCACGCACCTCGATCCGCTGGGCGAATTTCGCCTCGATGGGATCGACCGGGGAACCTACCAGCTGACTTTGCGCCTGGGCGGCGACGAGATCGTGCTCCCGCCGATCGTGATTGGCGAAAGGGTGGGTTGATTCAACCGGTTCATGAATGCGTCCCTCCCCAGCCACTCGACGCTCGACCTGGCCCGGCGCCTGGTGGACGACGGCCAGGCCACGCCACCGGACCTCGATGGCGAAGGCTGGCGGGCACTGGCCTGGACGCTGAAGGATCTGTGCTACGCCGCCTGGAGCAGTGAGCCGCAACGGGCAGCGAGGGCAGCCGATGTGCTGCGTGGCCTGTGTCGCGGCGAAGGCGTTGGGCCTGCGCGCCCTGGCGTCGTGGCCATTGCCGTCGACCGGAAGGTGGTGGCAGAGATCGAAGCCCTGGCCGGGTGGACCACCGGCATCGCTCAGGTGACTCGCGGAGAAATGCTGGCCGCGACGCAGAGTTTCGACCACGCTGCACGCCTGTTTGCGCAGATCGGGCAACCCCAGTTCGCGACCCAGACCCAGGTGCCCAAGATCATGGCCCTGGCGTTGCTCGGCCAGCACGACCAGGCCATCGACTGTGCCGAGCTGACGCAGCGCGAATTCGTCGCGCAGGGGGATGTGCAGGCGGCCAGCAAGGTCAGCCTGAATCTGGGCAGCTTGCACCTTGGACGCGACGGGTATGCCCAGGCCGCCAGGCACTACCGTGAAGCCGCCGTGCTGTTCGCACGGGTTGCCGATCACGAGCATTCGACCATGGCCGATATCGGCCTGGGCCACACGCTCGCAGCGATGGGCGCATTCGACGAGGCCCTGCTGATGTACGACCGGGCGCGAATGCGCGCCAGCACGCATGGATTCCCGGTGCTGGAAGCCATGGTCGAGGAATCCAGCGCGTTGCTGCACCTGGCGCGCGGAGCCTACCGGGACGCGCTCGGCGGCTTCGAGCGTTCTCGCAATCGCTACGAGCAGCTGGCCATGCCGCGCCACCTGGCAGTCGCCGAGACGCAGCTCGCCGATGCGTACCTGGAGCTGCGCCTGTTGCCCGAAGCGCTGGCCCTGTACGAACGGGCCGTTGCCCGGTTCGAGGAACTCGAGGCGCTCGGCGAGTTGGCCTGGGCGCTGGCACAACGCGGCCGCACGCAGGCCCTGATGGACCGGCCGGACCAGGCGCTGGAATCCCTGCGCCGCGCGGCCGGTTTGTTTCGCGACCAGGGCGCCCCGATCGGCGAGGCGGCGGTCGCGCTGGTTCGCTCGGAACTGGCGCTGGCCGCCGGCCGGACCGAAGAGGCCCTGGCGCTGGCCGGCGCGGCGGCCCAGTCGTTCGAGCAGGCCGGCCTGGCCGATCGACTGGCCAGGGCGGACGTCCTGCGCGCCAGGGCGATGCTGGCCCAGGGGCAGCATGACGCCGCCATGGCCTTGTTCGACAGCGGGGCCCAGCGCGCGCGCGAACTCGGTCTGCTGACGATCCAGGTCCAGTGCCTGGCCGGGCGCGGGCTGGCCAGGCTGGCGCGAGGCCAGAGACCGCCGGCGCGCGCTGATTTCGAAGCCGCGGTCGAGTTGTTCGAGGAACAAATGCGCGCATTGCCGGGCGACGAATTTCAGCGCGCGTTCCTGAGCGATCACCTTCGGCCGTACCGGGAGTTGCTGCGCATGGCTCTCGAAGATCACGCGCGCAGCGGCACTGATGCCGATGCACGCGCCGTGCTGGCGTGGCAGGAGCGTTACCGGGCGCACGCGCTCGGCGAACGCATCGCGAGCCGTGGCGTGATCGAGGACGATGCCACTGCCAATGCACAACGTGCGCGTTTGAACTGGCTCTATCGACGGGTGCAGCGTATGCAGGATGAAGCGGAGCCGGTCGGCAGCCTGATCGGGGAAGTGCGCCGCGCCGAACGCGAACTCCTCGAGCGCTCGCGGCGCCAGCGTCTCGCCGGCCCGCGGTCCGAGAGCCATTTCCAGGAGGGCGATCGATTCGACAGCCGGGCGTTGTGCCAGGCGATGGGCGAGAGCGACGCACTGGTCCAATACGGCGTGCTGGACGAGGAACTGTTCGCCACCGTGGTCACGCACGAGGGCGTCCAGGTCGTGCGCCGCCTGGCCCGCTGGCCCGAGGTCACCGAGGCCGTGCGCTCGGTGCGGTTCCAGATCGAAAGCCTGCGCAACGGCCAGGCGCCGGTCGCTCGCCACATGGAAATGCTGACTCAGAGGGCCGCGCTGCGGCTGCAGCGCGTCCATGAACTCGTCTGGGCGCCCCTGGCGGCGACGCTGGCACAGGTTCGCCGCGTTCTGGTGGTGCCGTACGGCCCGCTGGGTTCCCTGCCGTTCGGCGCCTTTGTCGACGGCCAGCAGGCGCCGGGGCGCGAGATCGAGCTGGCCGTGGTACCCAGCGCACGGATGGCCTTGGTCGGCCTGCGCAGCCAGCCCGGTCCGTCCCGCCGGGCACTGATCTTCGGCGAATCCTCGCGGCTGGAGCACGCCGCCGACGAGGCACGCACGGTCGCAGCGCTGTTTCCCGGTGCCCAAACCTTCATCGGGGACGCTGCAACGATCGCCAACCTGCAGGCGCACGCCCGGAACGCCGATGTGATTCACTTCGCGTGTCACGCGCAGTTCCGTGCCGACAATCCGATGTTCTCCGCCCTGGACCTGCACGACGGCGCGTTGACCGTGGAAACCGCGGCGTCGCTCGCCCTGGGCCCGTGTACGGTTGTGCTGAGCGCCTGTGAAACGGCTTTGGCCGATCACGGCAGCGGTGACGAAATGGTGGGCCTGGTGCGTGCCTTCCTGGTCGCCGGCGCGTCACGCGTCGTGGCCAGCCAGTGGCCGGTGGACGACCACGTCACGTCCAGGTTCATGACCCACTTCTACACGGCACTCGGCCGTGGCATGGTTCCTGCGTGCTCATTGCGCGAAGCGCAGATTGCGATTCAGCGTGAGCATCCCCATCCTTACTTTTGGGCCGCTTTCGCTCTTTTCGGTGGTTGGTAACTAATCGAAAGCGCGATATGAAGATGTCAACATTGGCACGCGCCGTGTGCCAGGTCCTGTCTCGTGCCCTGGCCACGGGCCTGTTCTGCAGCGGTCTCCTCAGCCACGTTCCGGCGCACGCGGCCAGCGTTCCCGGCGAAATTCTCGTCAAGCTGCGCAGCAGCGACGCGATCACGGCCCTGCTCACCCGGTACGACCTGACCCTCAAGGGCCGCTTCGGCTCGCGGCCCATCTTCCGGCTGGGAGCCGGGCCGATGGCAGACGTCCAGGCGACGTTGACCGCACTGCGGCTCGAACCTGCCGTGCTGATGGCCGAGGAAAATGCCATCCATGGCAGCCCCGAGGCGCGCAGAAACATGGTCTGGGCGATTGGCACGCCCGAGCAGTACCAACAGCAATGGGCCCAGGCGGCCTTGCACCTGTCCGACGCGCAGCGCATTTCCACCGGCAAGGGTATCCGGGTCGCCGTGCTCGATACCGGCGTCGATTCCCAACATCCCCTGCTGGCGGGCAAGCTGATGCCGGGCTATGACTTCGTTGACGGGGACCTCGATCCCTCCGAGGAGGGCACGCCATTCGATGCCGGATTTGGTCATGGAACCCATGTGGCTGGCATCATCCTCACCGTGGCGCCCGACGCCCGGATCATGCCGTTGCGCGTGCTGGACGCCCAGGGCATGGGCAACACCTGGGTGTTGGCCGAAGCGCTTCTCTACGCCGTCGATCCCGACGGCAACCCGGCCACCGACGATGGCGCCGATGTCATCAACCTGAGCCTGGGCGGCCCCGTCCGTACGCGGATCCTCCAATCCATCGCCCGGATCGCCAATTGCAACTTCCAACCTGTCGATGCCGACGACGACGACGACGACCCGGGCTACAACGGCGACAAGGATCGCTGCGCCGCCTCGCGCGGCGTCACGATAGTGGCCGCAGCGGGCAACGATAGTGGCATGGCCAGGGAGTACCCCGCGGCCGAAGGAGTCGATGGGCTGGCCGCCGTCGCTGCCAGCGGCCAGAACAAGCGACTGGCCAAGTTCAGCAACTCCGGCTCCTGGATCGACCTCGCCGCTCCGGGCGACGCCATCACCAGCAGCGTGCCAGGGGGCGGTTATGCGACCTGGGGCGGCACGTCGATGGCCACTCCGTGGGTGACGGGCGCCGCGGCGCTGCTGCTGGCCAACGAGCCGCAGCTGTGGCCCAGAGATGTCGTGCGGCGCATGGTCCGATCGGCTTCGCCGTTGTGCGGCTCAACGCTTGCCCAGCTTGACCCGGTCGCGGCGCTGCTCAACAGGGGC
>JAAOZX010000071.1 GCA_012274225.1 Comamonadaceae bacterium
CCGCACCACGATCAGGCGCGGGTTGATCGCCGTGAGCACGTCGGGACCGAGTCCCCATTTTTCCAGCGTGCCCGGCCGGTAGTTCTCCACCAGGATGTCGGCTCCGGCGACCAGCCGCTTCACCACCTCGACGCCGAACGGCGTGTGCAGATCGGCCGTGACCGATTTCTTGCCGCGGTTCACCGCCTTGTAATACAGCCCGATGCCGTTCTTGACTTCGCCCCAGCGGCGCACCTCGTCGCCGAACCCCGGACGCTCGACCTTGATGACGTCGGCGCCGAAATCGGCGAGGAACATCGAGCACATGGGCGCCGCCAGGAAGTTCGAGATGTCGACGACCCGCGTTCCGTGCAACGCCATGGCGGCGGGCTGCGGAATCTGCGCCGCGGGTGGGGTAGGGGATTTCGTTGTTGCCAATTCGCTCGCTCCGCCGTCGAAGGCCGGGAACGGCCGATACATGCTGGTCGCAAAAGGCGCTGTGCGACCTTGTACGGTTGTACGTACAATATCGGAAAGGCGGTCTCCGATGCCCCGGGATAACCCGAGTCGGCAGCCCAGCCGGAACGTAACCGGAGCGCGTAGATCTCTTCCATGACATCGAGCGGCAGGTCGGCCTCCCCGAACGTGGCGCATGCGTTGCTGGCTCGCCCGTTCGATGGCGTGCGCCAGCCGCTGTACCTGTCGCTGGCCCGCTCGCTGATGCAGGACATCGACAAGGGCCGCTACGCAGTGGGCACTGCGCTGCCACCCGAGGACAGCCTGGCGCAGCGCTACGGCGTGAGCCGCCATACGGTGCGCCAGGCGTTGCGCGAACTGAAGGACGACGGGGTCATCTGGTCGCGCGCGGGCATTGGCACCCTGGTGCGCGCCCGGTCCGAGGCGCCGCGCTTCTTCAGCGGGATCAAGACGGTGTCGGATCTGCTGCAGTTCGTCGACGCGACCGAGATGCACGTGATCGCGCGCGGCGAAGTGGTCGCCAACGCCGAACTGGCCGCGCAGCTTTACTGCCAGGCCGGACAGGCCTGGACCGAGATCAGCATCCTGCGCAAGGTACCGCAGCAAAAGCTGCCGCTCAGTTACCTGCAGGTGTACCTGCGGCCTCAGTATGCGGATGCGGTCGGCCCGCAGAAGATCTTCAAGCAGCCGATCTACACCATGGTCGAGGCGCGTTTCGGCGTGCGCATCGTCGAAGTGCGGCAGGAGATCACTGCAGCCAACCTCTCGCGCGCCATGGCCCGGGCGCTGAAGGCGAAGGAAGGGCAGGCCGCGATGCGCATCGCCCGCTACTACCTCGACCGCACCGGCGCCATCGTCGAGGTCGGCATTGGACATTACCCGAGCGGCCGCTACACCCAGCGCTCACGGTTCCGGGCTCAGAGCGCCGAAGGCGGCGCCAACCGCGATGAGTGAGCCCCGGCTGCGCCGCACCATGCTGATGACGCCGGGCAATCGGCCCGACCGGCTGCGCAAGGCCGCGGGTTACTCCGCGGACTGCCTGGTGTTTGACCTGGAGGACAGCGTGCCGCCCGCCGCCAAGTCCCAGGCCCGCTCCTGTGTCGCCCAGGCGCTGCAGGATCTGGCGCCGGGCGCGCGCGAACGCTGCGTGCGCATCAACAGCCTCGAATCGGGCTTCGGCGCCGCGGATCTGGCCAACCTGCCGCTGGCGCTCGTCGACTCGATCATGGTGCCCAAGGTCGAATCGGCCAGTGGGTTACTGGAAGTGCAGCGCCAGGTGCAAGCGCTGGGCTGCGACCGCGGCCGTTCGCGGCCTCTCGAACTGATCGCCACGCTGGAAACGCCGCGCGGCATCCTGAACGCATTGGCGATCGCCGATGCCTGCGAACGGACCACGGCGCTGTTCTTCGGCTCGGGCGACTACACCGCCGCGACCGGCGCCACGATCACCGACAGCACGCTGCTGTTCCCGCGCTCGATGATCGCGGCGGCAGCCGGCGCGGCAAACATCCAGGCGATCGATGCGGCCTATTTCCAGAACGTTCGCGATGGCGACGCGACACGCCGCGACGCGCAGGCGGCCCGTGAACTGGGCTTTGCCGGCAAGGTGGTGTTTCACCCCGCCCAGATCGCGCCCGTCAACGACGTCTTCTCCCCCTCCGCAGCCGAGATCGAGCGGGCGCAGCGCATCGTGTCCGCCTTCGAAGCCGCATCGGCCCAGGGCCACGGCACCGCGCTGGCCGACGGCCTGTTCGTCGCGATCGACCTCGTCGCCCCCGCCGAGCGGCTGCTGCGCCGGGCCGCGCTGGTGGGCTCGAAAACCGGCCCTTCCAGCCTTCAACCCGGACTTTGACCATGCAGGACAAACCCGTGCGCGTTCAGCGCAGTGAACTGGCCGTGCCGGCCACCCGCCCGAAGTTCTTCATCAAGGCTGCGGCCGGCCCGGCCGACGTGGTCTTCCTCGATCTGGAGGACGCGGTCGCTCCCAGTCAGAAGGATGCGGCCCGCGCGCAGGCGATCGAGGCGCTGAATCAGATCGATTGGGGCACCAAGACGATGGTGGTGCGCGTCAATGGTCTCGACACGCCGTGGGCGCTGGAAGACATCGTCGAGGTGGCGCGCCATGCGCCGCGGCTCGACCTGGTGCTGCTGCCCAAGGCCGGTTCGGTATTCGACGTGCAATTCGTCGCGCAGGTGCTGACGCTGGTGGAGCGGCAGACCCGCCGCGCCAGGCGCATCGGCATCGAGGTTCTGATCGAGACGGCGCTGGGTGTGGCCAACGTCGAGCAGATCGCGCAGGCCTCCGACCGGCTGGAGGCGATGATCTTCGGGGTCGGCGACTACACCGTCGAGATGTGCACCCACGACCGGGTGTTCGGCCGTCCCAGCGAGCGTTATGCAGTGCTGACCGATGCCGATGACAGCGGCCAGCGCGAGCGCCACTGGAACGATCAGTGGCACTTCGCGATGGCGCGCATCGCCAACGCCTGCCGGGCCTGGGGTCTTCGTCCGGTCGACGGGCCGTTCACCGACTTCGGCGACGCCGCAGGGTTTCGCGCTTCCGCGCAGCGGGCCAAGGCCCTGGGCTTTGAAGGCAAATGGGCGATTCATCCCTCGCAAATCGAATTGGCCAATCAGGCGTTTTCGCCGAGCGCCGAGGAACTGGCCTGGGCGGCGCGGACCTGCGAGCTGATCGAGCGCACGACCCGCGCCGGCCAGGGCGCCGTCGGCGCGGATGGCGTGCTGGTCGACATGGCGCACCTCAAGCTCGCCAATTCGATCCAGCGGCGTCAGGCCCTGATCGACAGCGTTGGCCCGCCAAGCGCTAGGGCCGGCGCATCCGCGCCAGGCTGAAAAGCGCCGAGGCTGCCGCGAACAAAGCGGCGAGACCCAGTGCCAGCCGCGGGCCGCTGCCGTCCGAGGTGCCCGCCAGGGCGAAGATGAGCGCCAGCAGCACGGCGCCGAGCGACTGCCCCGTCAGTCGGGCCGTGCCCAGCATGCCGCTGGCCGCACCGGCGCGCCGCAGCGGCGCGCTGGTAACGATGGTGTGATTGTTCGGCGACTGGAACAATCCGAATCCCATGCCGCACAACAGCAGCCGCCACGCGACATCGACCGTGGTCGCCTGGTGCGCCATGAGCGCCAGCAACGCCAGCCCGGTGCACAGGATGGCGAGGCCGATGCCTCCCAGCAGGCCGCCGTGAAAGCGCCCGATCAGTCGTCCGGCGAGCGGCGCGACGGCAACCACCCCGCACGGCCAGGCGGTGATCACCAGCCCCGCGTGCAAGGGGCTGAGATGCCAGGCGTCCAGCATCAGGAACGGCAGGGAAACAAACGCCAGGGTCTGGGCTGCGAACGCCGACACCGACGTCAGCATGGAAAGGGCGAATACCGGGATTCGCAGCAGGTCGACCGGCAGCAGGGGCATGGCCTGGTCGCGCTGGCGCCTGAAATAGACCGCTCCGAACGCGATCGCCAGGCCCAGCGCCCACCAGCCGACAGCGACCGGGGCCAGCGGCGCGAAATGTCCAACGCCACCGCTCAGGCTGTTCAAACCGATGAACATCAGGCTGAAGAACAGCACATTGAGCGCGATGTCGACGCCATGCAGGGCAGGATGGGGCTGCGCGGGCGCGATGTTGGACGGCAGGTTCCGGCGCCCCAGCCGCAACAACAGCAGGCCGAGCGGAATGTTCAGCGCGAACAACCAGGGCCACGATGCCAGTGACAGGATGGCTGCAGCCAGCGACGGCCCGGCGACCGACGCGGTCGCAACCACCACCGAATTGAGCGCAATGCCGCGGCCCAGCATGCTGGTGGGATAGGTGAGCCGAACCAGCGCGGCGTTGACGCCCATGATGCCCGCTGCGCCCAGTCCCTGCACTGCGCGTGCGGCGATCAACATGCGCATCGAGGAGGACAGCAGGCAAGCCGCCGAGGCGGCGGTGAACACGGCCACGCCGACCAGGTAGACCCGTCGGTAGCCGAACCGGTCGCCGAATGCCGCGCAAGGCAGCAGCATCGCCAGCGTCGCGACCTGGTAGGCGTTGACCACCAGGATGGATTGCGACGCCGCCGAGTTCAGGTCGCGCGAAATGCCCGGCAGGGCCAGGTTGACGATGGAACCGTCCAGCACCGCCAGCGCAATGCCCAGCATGATGACGGCGATGGCCTTGTACCGCGCCGGCGGGGCCAGCCCGTCGGGCGCGGAATGGATGTCGGCATCGGGCAGGGACACCGCGAGACTGTACCCCCGCGACGCTCGGCGAGTGGGCGAGGGCGTCGCGCCTTCTTCAGAGCGGGTGCAGCGAATCGGGAATCGTCGGGAGCACGTCGGCGCCGGGACCGTGCGCATCGGCATCGCAGGGCCGCAGCCCCAGGCCCTGCGGACGCGAATAGCTTTCGCGCTCGCGGGTGAGGTACTGCTCGCGGTCCTGCTTGAGGCGCCGCGCCTCCTTGAGGTCCAGGCACAGCTCCCGGTACAGCGCCTCGATGCAGTCGAACTCGGGCCCGGGGCATTCGATCTGGAATTCCGGCACCAGCACGATCTCGTCGTTGTCCGACTCGATTTCGATACGCACCGGGTTGCCCATCGCGCGGCCGATGATCTGGGCCGCCTTGTGGCGATCCGCGCCGGGCAGCAGCAACGCGAACTCATTGGCCGCGGTACGCGCCACGACGCCGCGCGATCCGGCGGCGGCCGCCATTTTCGTGGCCACCTGGGCCATCAGCTGACGCTTGACACGGCTGCCGTAGATGCTGCGCACCTCCTTGAGGTCGCTGAATTCGAACAATGTCAGGCTGAGCTCACGGCCGGAGCGGCGGGCCTCGCGCAGCAGTTGGTCACCCAGCGTGAACAACGCCGACTTGTCGGACAGCAGGCGCCGGCCGCCACGCCCGCTCAGTCGAAATCGCAGCTGCGTGAAACTGGACGCAACGCGATGGCGCAGCGAAAGCAGATGCCCCTTCAGGGCTCGATCGCCTCCCGGCTCGGCCGACGTCGATTCGCGCGGCTCCGCCCGGGTCACTTCAAAGACCGCATTCATTCCATCCTCCTGACTATTTTTGGAACTACCTTCTGATCAAACCATACCATTACATTGGCGCACTGGGAACCGGCGCATTCCGCCTTAAGTAACTTTCTTAAGGCGCAAGGCTGCCAATACGATTCCATGGACGCGCGCGCGCCACAGTTGGACCCGGGGGGAATGCGCGGCTGACGTAAACTGGTGCCACCCGTTGCGCCCCAACCAAGTGACAAGCCAAGCCGACCCCGCCACCATCCGATTGCTGTGCGTGGAGGACAACCCGGACGACACCGAGCTCATGGCCCTGGCACTGGAACGGGCCGATCCTCGCCGCAAATACGCGCTGCGCCGGGTCGAGGAGGCCGGGCGCTTCGTCGAGGCGTTGCAGGATCCGGTCGACGTCGTCCTCTGCGATTTCAACCTGCCACGCTTTTCTCCTTACGCGGCCCTGCATCTGCTGGCGGAGCGGCGCTCCAGCGCCCCGCTGGTGGTTGTCACCCGGGCCATCGGCGAAGACGCGGCGGTGAACGTGCTGCGCTGCGGCGCCAAGGACTATGTCACCAAGGACAAGCTGGGCACGCTGCCACAGGTGATCGACCGGGTGATGAACGATAGTCGCCGCGTCGCCGAGCAGGACCGGATGTCGCGTGAACTGGAGGCCGCCTATGAGCGGGTGAAAGTGCTGTCCGCCCGCCTGATCGTGGCGCAGGAGCGCGAACGCCAGCTGATCTCGCGCGAGCTGCACGATCACCTCGGCCAGACGCTGACCGGTGTCGTGATCCACCTGCACGCCGCCCGCCGTGCCGTCGATCCGAACGCCGCCCGGGAGCACACCGAGACGGCGAGCGCGATGGCCCAGGAGGCAATTCAGCAGGTCAAGACCTTGTCGTTCTCGCTGCGTCCGGCCCAGCTCGACCTGCTGGGCATGACGGCAGCCGTTCAAACGGCCGTTCAGCGACTGGCCGAACCGGCCGGATTGGCATTCAATGTATCGGTCCGCGGCACCGAGCCCAAGGTCCAGGGCGCCAACGCATCGGTCGCGTTGCGACTGGTGCAGGAAGGGCTGACCAACTCGTTGCGGCACGCCAGCGCCTCGCGCGTGGACGTTCGGCTGAGCTACCTTCCCGGGGGCCGCATCGCCGTGATGCTCAGGGACGACGGGATCGGATTCGACAAGCACCGGCTGCTCGACGGCCAGCCCAGCGAACTCAACGTCGGCCTCTACGGCATGATGGAAAGAACCGAGCTGGCGGGAGGCCGCCTGAATATCCGAACGCGGCCGGGCCGCGGCGTCGTGATCCGGGCCGTGCTGTAACCTGTTGCCAAGAGATAAACAAAAGATGCAGTCCGCAGTTCCATTCAAACCCCTGCGCATCGTGCTCGCCGACGACCACGACCTGGTCCGATCGGGCATCAAGGCCCTGCTCACGATGATCGACGGCGTCGAAGTGATCGCTGAGGCGAGGGACGGCAGGGAACTGCTCACCCTGCTTGAGGGCGTAACGCCGGATCTGGTCATGACCGACATTTCCATGCCGGGGATGGACGGCATCGCAGCGATCGCCGAGATCCACGACCGCTACCCGACACTCAAGGTGCTGGTGCTGTCGATGTACGACACCGCGGACTTCGTCAAGCGCGCGATGGCCAGTGGCGCCTGCGGTTACTTGATGAAGGATGCGCCGCCGTTCGAGCTGGAGCAGGCCCTGCGCAGCGTCATGACCATGGGAAGCTACTTCAGCCCGGCGATCGCCCAGCGCCGTATGCAGCCCTCGGAGCCGACGGCCCATGACGAACTCACGCAGCGCCAGATCGAGATCCTCAAGCTCATTGCCCGGGGCCGGGCTTCCAAGGAGATCGCCTTCGAACTCGGTCTCAGTTCCAAGACCGTCGATGTGCATCGGGCCCGCATCATGGACCGGCTGCGGCTGAACGACATCGCCAGCTTGACCCTGTACGCGGTGCGCAAAGGCCTGATCCAGCCTTAGCAGTCCGGCGCGAAGGCGCCATCCGTTTGGCTGCTATCACTGCCATCAGATCTCTCCGCGCTCGAGAATGTGCTCGGCGCTGCTCAAGAGTTCCCCTTCCCGTAGCGGGTACTGTACTTTGCGGAGCCGCCCCAGGAATTCCGCTCTCCTTCCGGGTAGCCAGATCCGGAGCAACGTCGAGTGACTGTCACCTGGCAGCACCACCGCATGGATTTCCTGCTTGGGGCAGCGGCGCTGCCATCCAGTGATGCCGACTACCTGCAAAACCCCAAGCCAGCCTACCCCGCCCTCGGCCGGCGGCTGCGCGAACAGGCCAGGACATCGTGCCGCTGATCGGCGCGCGCCGCCTCGACCAGCTGGCCGAAGCGCTGGGCGCGCTCGACGTGAAGCTGGGCGGCACCGACCTGGCGGAGATCGAAGCGGCGGTGCCCAACGGCGCGGCGAGCGGCGGCCGCTACGCGCCCGCGCAGATGAAGCATCTGGACAGCGAACGTTGAACCCGGGCGACGGCTGGTCCCTGCGCACCCCTGAGCGCTGATACGCGCTCAGTCCGCTGCCTGCACCGCGGGCTCCCTTTGTGGGTCACTACGCGCAGTGCCCTACCCATTTGGGTGATATGCCCCAATCACCCCGTGAGTCGATGCGTGAGCGCCATGCGAACAGGCGCCGCGCGGCAGGTCGCGCAACCGCCCTCGCGCCGAATGCTCATGGGCCCCACGAGTGACTCCAGCATCGTGTGCAGCCACCTTAGGCATCGCACTGCCCGCTTTATTCGAAGGAAATTTCCACGCGACGTATTTCTGCGCACCCTCGCGCCTCTGTGCGCTTTCGTGGCCCGGAAATTGCCTAACGGAAAGCGTGAATGGTGCTGTCCGATTTGGACTGACTGGAGTTTGAGCCCGAGGCAAGCCTCGAGCGGTCCCCCCATGTTTGGCACATGGAGAGGCAGATGGATGCGTTACTTTTCTCAGGAGAAAGTCATGAAGAGCGTTGGAGCAGCAACCAACATTGGCTATGGGGGACTGATGCAGCTCTGGCTCTTCGTCCTGGTGGCCGCAATGCTCCTGGCCTTGGCCACTCCGGCCTCGGCCAAGCGAATCAATGGCGGCTTGGCAGGCGGCGTCCTGGTGCCGCCGGCCAACGCGCCGGACCCCGGCATGCCCACCCAATTCGACCTGACGGGGTACCTGGAAACGGCGACGGTCGATCCGAACATGTGTCCGACGCTGGATCCGCGCCTGTGGGGCGGCACCGCCAGGATCAACGGCCAGCTGATCATCGTGCCCTGCAACACGATCCTGCAGATGCCCGCCTTCGCCACCAGTTGGGCCGATCTGTTCACGGCTGCACCCAAGGACATCATGCCGGGGGGCAGCACGCAGAGCGGCCTGGCCCTGGGCGACGCCATGGCCAATGGCACCGCGGGACTGCTCGACATGAACTGGCCGGCCGCGTACGCCGGTGCGCCGACCACCTACAACGCGACCTTGCCCGCGCATGAGTTCCATGTGGTTGGCAACGTGATCAACGGCCAGAACATCGCCGGCCTGATCTTCATCTCGCAGCAGTCCCTCAATGGCGGCCAGGGCGTCATCAGCTGCATCGACTACGCCACCGGCGAACTGCAGGTGGGCGGAACACCGCTGCCGCACGGCTCTCCGTGCCCCG
>JAAOZX010000072.1 GCA_012274225.1 Comamonadaceae bacterium
GAAGCAATCCGGCGGCACCGCGCCGATCATGGTGGGCTTCGAATCCTATGAGACGACGCGGATCCTGATCGACGCGATCAAGCGCGCCGGCAGCACCGACCCCGCCAAGATCCGGGATGCGCTGACCAAGACCAAATACCCTTCCATCCTGGGCACCACCCTCGAGTTCGACGCGAACAACCTCGTGCACAACAACGCGGTGATCCTGGGCATCAAGGACGGCAAAGTCGTCGTGTTCGGCTACAGCAAGACCTGACGGAGCGCTCTTTCACTCATCGGCCGCCCTCGACGCCCCGGCCGGAGGTCAACGATTGGACGTCAGTTTCCTCGCCCAGCTGCTCCTGAACGGCCTGGTCATCGGTGTGATGTACGCCTTGATCGCCATGGGACTCTCGCTGATCTTCGGCGTGCTCGAGATCGTCAACTTCGCCCACGGCGAGTTCTACATGCTGGGCGCGATGGGCGCCTACTTCCTGACCACCCACCTCGGTTTCGGCTACTGGGCGACCATCGCCACGGTGACGCTGGCGGCCCTGTGCGTGGGCTATGTGCTGTACGAGGCCTTGCTGGTGTCGCTGCGCGGCGAGAGCTTCGAACGCAGCATCCTGCTGACGCTGGGCCTGTCGATGGTGTTGCAAAACGGCGCTGTATTCCTGTTCACGACCACGCCCAAGATGCTCCAGACGGCGCAAACCTACAGCAACTTCATCTTCGGCGAGGTGCGGGTGCCGGTGCTGCG
The DNA here is from genome assembly GCA_012274225.1 of Comamonadaceae bacterium. Classification (GTDB taxonomy): domain Bacteria; phylum Pseudomonadota; class Gammaproteobacteria; order Burkholderiales; family Burkholderiaceae_C; genus Ramlibacter. The sequence goes on from JAAOZX010000072.1 coordinate 740, forward strand.
CGTCTATGCACTGGGACTCGGGTTGACTGCGTTCGCGCTGCTCTACGCGATCCTGTACCGGACCCAGGTGGGGAAGGCGATGCGCGGCGTGGCGCAGAACCGCGAGGCAGCGTTGATGGTGGGCATCGATCCGCGCGCCATCTCGCGGCTGGCGGTGGCCATCGGCATCGGCCTGTCGGGCCTGGCCGGCGCGGCGCTGGCGCCGATCTACGCCGTCCATCCGCTGATGGGATTCAGCTTCGTCTTCAAGGCGTTCGCCATCATCATCATCGGGGGCCTGGGCAATATCTCCGGCGCGGCCATCACCGCCGTCGCACTGGGGATCCTGGAAAGCCTGATCGGCGGCTTCCTGCCGCAGGTCATGGTCGACGGCCTTGCCTTTGCCGCCATGATCCTGATGCTGCTGGTCCGGCCGCAGGGCCTGTTCGGGCGCGGGGTGCGCGTATGAACGGCGCGGGCGTGCGCATGCTGGGGGTCGTGGCCCTCCTCGCGCTGCTGTTCGCGGTGCCGGGCTTCACCCGCAACGAATACGTCCTGGCCCTGGGCGTCAGCTTCGCCGCGTTTTCGGTGCTCGCCAGCGGCCTGAACCTGGTCTACGGCTACACCGGCCTGCTGTCGTTCGCCCAGGTCGCCTTCTTCGGCGTCGGCGGCTACACCGCCGCCCTGCTGGTGACCGAGCTGAACTGGTCGCTGTGGAGCGGCGCGCTGGCTGCGGGCATTCTCGCGGCGTTGCTCGGCATCGGCATCGGCTACTCGTCGCTGCGGCTGTCGCGCCACGCATTCGCCATCGTGACACTCAGCTTTGCCTTGCTGTGCATGATCGTCTCGCGCGACTGGGTGTCGCTGACGCGCGGCGCCATGGGCATCCCGGGGTTGCCCGTGCCCTCGCTCGCCCTGCCCGGCGGGGCCTCATGGCGCCTGAACAAGCCGGCCGATTTCTTCTACCTGTTGATGGCTTTTTCAGGGGTCAGTCACGTCTTGATCTATCTGCTGGTCACCTCGCGGATCGGGCGGGCGCTGCGGGCCATCAAGCTCAACGAGCCGCTGGCGCAATCGCAGGGCATCAATCCCCTCAGCTACAAATTGCTGACGGTGACGCTGTCCGCGTTCCTGAGCGGCATCGTCGGTGCGTTCTTCGTGTTCTACCTGACCATCGTCGATCCCTCGGTGTTCGATTTCTATTACACGGAGACGATGCTGATCATGGTGATCCTGGGCGGGGCCGGCAGCTTCTGGGGCGTGCTGTTCAGCACGGCCGTGCTCACCGTGCTGCCCGACCTGCTGCGCTTCACCACCGATCTGCGCATGGTGTTGTACGGCGTGATCCTGATCGTCGCCATGCTGGTGTTTCCGGGCGGCATCGGCGGCTGGTTCAAACAGCGCCGCATTGCCCATTGGCGAAAGCGCCCGTACGGGGACAAGCCATGACCGCGGCTCCACCAGTGCTGGAAGTGCGCGGCCTGACCAAGCGCTACCTCGGCCTGACGGCCGTCGCCGAGCTGTCCTACCAGGTCGAAGCCGGCAGCATCGTCGGCCTGATCGGCCCGAACGGCTCGGGCAAGAGCACCAGCATCGACTGCATCAGCGGCTTCCAGGGTGTCGACGCGGGCGAGTGGTTCCTCGACGGCAAGCCGTTGCACGGATTGCGGGCGCACCGGATCGCCCGCCTGGGCCTGACGCGGACCTTCCAGACCGTGCGCGCCTACGACGAGCTGAGCCTGCTGGAGAACCTGTGCGTGGCCGCCCAGGAAACCGACGGCTCGGGCTGGATCGCCTCGCTGCGGCGCAGCGCCGAGGTACGCGAAAAGGAAGCCCGCGCCGCGGCACGCGGCCAGGCGCTGCTCGAAAGCGTGGGCCTGGCGCACTACGCTCAGGCCCCCGCCGCCATCCTGTCGTACGGCCAGCGCAAATTGCTGGCCATCGCCGCCAGCATGATGGCCCACCCGCGCGTGGTGATCCTGGACGAGCCGGTTGCCGGCGTGAACCCGACCATGGTGCGCCACATCGAAAGCGTGATCCGCCAGCTGAATGCCGAAGGCGTGACGCTGGTGATCGTGGAGCACAACGTCGACTTCATCATGAACCTGTGCAACCGGGTGGTGGTGCTGGAGTCGGGGCGCAAGATCGCCGACGGACCGCCCGGCTTGATCCGCAGCGACCCGCGCGTGCTGGCGGCTTATCTGGGCCAGGCCCGCGCCAAGGCGCTGGCATCGGCCAGCCACTGACATGGATGCCACGACCCCCATCCTCGCGTTCGAATCCTTGTCCGTGGGTTACGGTGACGAACCCATCGTCCGGGATTTCACCGCCGCAATTCCCGCCGGCAGCATCACGACCATCATCGGGCCCAACGGCGCCGGCAAGTCGACGCTGCTCAAGGCCGTGTACGGCGTCAACAAGCACTTCGGCGGCAATTTGATCTTCGAAGGGCGCGCGATCGAACGGCTGGCGCCGCGCGAGCGATTGGCGCTAGGCATAGGCTTCGTGCCGCAGGGCCGCTGCAACTTTCCGCTGATGACGGTGCGGGAGAACCTGGACCTGGGCGCCTTCACCCTGCGCGGCCCGGCCATCGCAACGGCCATGGAACGGGCGCTCGGAATGTTTCCGCTGCTCAAGGCCAAGCTGAACGTGCTGGCGGGCAACCTGAGCGGGGGCGAGCAGCAGATCCTGGAAACGGCGATGGTGCTGGAGTCGTCGCCCAAGCTGCTGCTGCTGGACGAACCGTCGCTGGGCCTGTCGCCGGCCAACCAGGACCAAATCTTCGAGACCATCGCCGACCTGCGCCGGCATGGCCTGACGGTGTTGGTGGTCGAGCAGAACGCCCATGGCGCGCTGCAGATCTCGGACACCGGCATCGTGATGGAACTGGGCCGGCTGTTCATGACGGGCCCGGCCGCGCAGATCATCTCGGATCCGCGCATCCACGTTGCGTACCTGGGCGGCGCGCCGGCCTGAAGCCGCTCGGCTACTCGTCGGCCGGGACCGGCTCGATGTAGGGCGTGACGCGGCCGGTCTTCTGCGGCGTTGCCGCCAGCATGGCCGCGCGAGCCACCACGGCCTTTTCAGCCGGCAGCCGGCGGATCCGCACCGTGCGCTCGACGAAGTTGTCCGGGTCGCCCTCGATCGCCAGGTCAAGAAAGGTCGTGGTGCCCTTGATCTTGGTGCGCCGCGTGATTTCCCCTTCGGCAACCTTCGCCGTCTTGCTGTTGCTCAGCTGGGCCTGGATGGTGCGCACCACCCGCGGCGCCATGTACATCGCGCCCTCGCCGTCGACCTGCACGCGATAGGCGCCCAGCGGGTCCACGCCCTCGACGCACAGCGGCTGGGTCCGGCAAACGCTCACCTTGATCACGGTCTCGCCGGTGGCGGGATGGCGACGCGCGTCGAGCACCGTGATGCCCTTGTTGCTGGATTGGCGGATCAAGGGCTCGTCGCACCGCTGATCGGAGAAGCGCAGGTGCACCTTCTCGCCCGCCTCCAGCGGTGGAACCGTGACGAACGCGTCGCGCACCACGTGGATCAGTTCGTCGTCGCCCACCCACACGCTGGCGAATGGCTGCCGCTGCTCGATCATCAGCGCGGCAATGCGCCGGCCGGTCGGATTGCGGACGATCACCTCCCGGCCGTCCCCTCGCACCTGGAATACCAGGTCCTGGTAATCGCCCATGCGCTGGTACAGCTCTTTCTGCGTCGCGATCCAGAACTCATTGCGCTCGGCCAGGTTGATGCAGTAGCGCAGGTAGTCGAGCGTGCCCCGGCCGTCGTTGACTGACGGATCGCGCGCCAGCTCGGGGTGGTACTGGAAACTGAAGACCCCGTTCTCCAGCTGGTCGGTGGGCCCCGGCTGGCGCGAATGGTGGCCGCCGAAGATGTCCTCGACCAGATCGAAGGCGGCGTCGTACTCGTGGGTGCGGTCCCAGCCGCGCAGCGGCCGCCATTCCTGGTCGGTGGTGACCACGGCGTGAAACGGGAACCAGATACCCGGCGTTGCGATGGTGCGCCGCAGGTCGGTGATGTAGGTCAGCTCCCTGCCGCCGAGGACAGTGCCCTCGATCACGGCGTTCGGGTCGCGCACGCCGTACTCGATCATGTGGTAGTAGCAGAACGTGCACATGCCCAGCACGCTGGCGTGGTTGCGGTACAGGTAGTCCATCGCGTCGATGGTCTCCGGATGCATGTGGCCGCCGGCGTGCCGGCCGCAGGTGCAGACCATGAAGCCCAGGCTCTTCTCGGCATTGATCACGTGCGTGAAAAGCCCCTTGCCGTGAATGCCCTGGGGCGGATTGCCGATCGAGCTGTCGTTGTGCAGCGCCGGCTCGATGAAGCTGTTGCGGGTGGTGCGCTCGACCCAGTCGCGCGCCATCGGCTCGGTGATGTTGGTCGAGAAACCGGGGTCCTCGATGTCGTAGCTGCCGGGAATCAGGTTCTGCAACTGGTAGTCCAGCATGGTGTAGTCGCGCATGCCATGCACGTCATGGCGGAACGACAGCACGCCCTGGCAGGTGCCGAACGAGCGCAGCCGCGTCTGCCACAGCGAGGCCCAGCCGGTGTCGAGCACCAGTTGCCGGATGAAGAACAGCAGGCTGTCGCCCCAGTGGGTGGGGTGGGCCCAATGCCGAACGGCTTCGACGTTCAGGTGTGCCTGCAGCATGCCGCCGATCAGCTCGAAGGTCTGGGTGGCGATGTAGGCGGTGCGCGCCGTGGTGACGATGGCCGGCCCCATCCGGGTCGAGGTGACGGTGCCCGCGTTGCTCAGGTCGCCGCTGAACTCCAGCAGGTCGGCCAGCACCCGGCCGCCAGGCGCCGGCTGGACCAGCTGCACCGCGTGGCCCCGGTAGCCCGCCACATACAGCGGCTCCCAATCCGACCCGGCGAACGCAGAGCCGTCCAGCCAGCGCCAGCCGGTGTAGCCCGAGACTTTGACCCGTTGCGCGGACTTCAGGCCGAGCAGGGCCGGCGGGAGATTGGTGCGGCCGGTGACCAGCAGGCTGTGCGCCGGGTCGCGCATCCATTGCTCGATCCGCGCGATGGTCGCGGGCTCCAGATGGCCGGCATTGGGGACGACCAGCGCCGACAAGGTTGCCAGCGTTGCATCGGTCAGTTCTTCCTCGGTCACCACGTCGTGCTTGAGGTTGCAGCGCGCGAGGAACACGCTGGCAGCATTGACCGCCAGGTAGGCGTGCTCGCCCTTCAGCCAGGTGCGGTGCCGGCCCTCGGCGTCGACGAAAGTGTAGGTTTCCTCGCGCTCGTGCGCTTGCTGGACATAGGCTTTGCGGCTGTTTTCGCTGAACAGCACGGCCACGTTGTGGCCGCGCGGGCCCATCCATTCATTCATTGCGCATCCTTCGCAGCGACTGGCCGCGCGTGCCATCGGGCGCGCCACACGGCAGTTCCAAAAACGCCATCGTAATGGACCTCAACCGCCTGGCGGGCGCCCCCGCCACATCGCCTAGGGCCTGCGGGTGCTCGCCCCGGCGCCTTCGTACATGTGTTCGGTCTTCGCATCGAGCAGCACTTCGGGCTCCTGGGCATCGATCCAGTCCTGGTTGTTCAGGCGCGCGGCGAGCTGCTCCGTGTTGAGGTCACCGGTCCACTTGGCCACCACCAGCGTTGCCACCCCGTTCCCGATCAGGTTCGTGAGGGCACGTGCTTCCGACATGAACCGGTCGATTCCCAGGATCAACGCCAGGCCCGCGACCGGCACGGTGCCCACAGCCGACAGCGTCGCGGCCAGCACGATGAAGCCGCTGCCGGTAATGCCGGCGGCGCCCTTGGACGTCAGCAACAGCACGGCCAACAGAGTGAGTTCGTGCTGCAGGTCGAGCGGGGTGTTGGTTGCCTGGGCGATGAACACGGCCGCCATGGTCAGGTAGATCGAGGTGCCGTCAAGGTTGAACGAATAGCCGGTCGGGATCACCAGGCCCACCGTGGTCTTGCGGGCGCCCAGGTTCTCCATCTTTTCCATCATTCGCGGCAGCACCGATTCGGAGGACGAGGTGCCCAGCACGATCAACAGCTCCTCCTTGATGTACTTGACGAACTTCCAGATCGAAAACCCGTGCAGCCGCGCGACGATGCCCAGCACCCCGAAGATGAAGATGAGGCAAGTCAGGTAGAAGGCACCCATCAATTTGCCGAGCGAGAACAGGCTGCCGATGCCGTACTTGCCGATGGTGAAGGCCATCGCGCCGAACGCGCCGAACGGCGCCAGTTTCATGATGAAACCGACCACCGAAAAGAGCACGTGCGAAACCTTCTCGACGAAATCGAAGACCAGCGTGCCGCGGCCGCCGAAGCGATGAAGGGCGAACCCGAACAGGATCGCCACCACCAGCACCTGCAGGATCTCGCCCTTGGCGAAGGCACCGATCATCGTGTCCGGGATCAGGTCCAGCAAAAAGCCCACCGTGGTCCCCATCTTGCCCGGCCCGGTGTAGGCGGCTATGCCCTTCGTGTCGAGCGTGGCGGGATTGACGTTCATGCCCGCGCCCGGCTGGATGACGTTGACCAGGACCAGGCCGATGAGCAGCGCGAAGGTGCTGACGACCTCGAAATACAGCAGGGCCAGGCCGCCGGTCTTGCCGACCTTCTTCATGTCCTCCATGCCGGCGATGCCGATCACGACGGTGCAGAAGATGATCGGCGCGATCATCATCTTGATGAGCTTGATGAACCCGTCGCCCAGCGGTTTCATCTCGGTGGCCAGTGCCGGGTAGAACTGGCCGAGCAGCACGCCGATGACGACCGCCGTGATCACCTGGGCGTAAAGGGACCGGTAGAGCGGCAGTTTGCGCGGCGCGGCTGGAGTGCCGGGACTGGCCGGGACGGCCGGGTTGGTGGTTGTCATGCCGTCTCCCTGGGCTCAGTGGAGTGGCAACTCTAATCTTCCGCGCGCAAAACGCAGATACCCACGACGTGGGAGGGGAAACGCGGCGTTTCGCCCGGTTGGCACCGGCACCGGGCGCCTTGATCAAAAATTTCGCTATCATTGTTCGCTTCTGTAAATTCTTGTACATCCTGCCCCGCGCGCCCAATGGCCACCTTCCCCGGCAATCCCTCGATGGCGCAGCGCATCGGCCGCGTGTTGCCGAAGCTCACGCACTCGCATCGCCAGATGGCCGAGTACGTGCTGGCCCACCCGCTGCAGGCCGCCACCATGCCGATCGACGATCTGGCCGCAACGGTGGGAGTTTCGGTCGCCACGGCCAACCGCTTCGCGCGGGCCCTTGAATTCGAGGGCTACGCGCAATTCCGGGCGGCGCTGGTGCTGGGCTTCGAGGCCACGCTGGCCCCGGTCGAGCGGCTGCGCAGCCAGGTCGCGCACCGGGCCACGGCCGCCGGAGTTTTCGCCGCGGCGCTGGATGAGGCGGGCAGCAACATCGACCTCACCCGCCGCTCGCTGGATGCGGGCAGCTGCGAGCAGGCCGTGAAGGCCGTTCTGTCCGCGCAGCGCGTCTACATCATCGGCTTCGGCAGCAGCGCCTGGCTGGGCGGGCTGCTGCAACGCTACCTGGATCGCTACCGCGACAACGTCCACCTGGTTGCCAGCATCGAAGGCTCGTCGCACGGCGCGCGCATCGTGGCGCGGCTCACGCGCGAGGACCTGGTGATTGCCATCGGCTTTCCGCGCTTCTTTTCCGACACCGTGCTGCTGGCGCGGCGAGCCCACGAAGCGGGTGTGCCGGTGCTGGCCTTCACCGACGGCGTCACCTCGCCGCTGGCATCGGTGTCGACCATCACGCTCTACGCGCACTGCGCCAGCCAGTACTTCGCCAACTCCGAGGCCAGCGCACTGGCGCTGATCGAGGCGCTGTGCAGCGCCGTTGCCCACCGGGCCAAGGACTCGGTCAAGGCGGCAACGCTGCTGGCCGAATCGGTGCTGCCCTGGTTGCACGGCAGTCATCCCGGCCGCCTGCGCCCCGTGCC
>JAAOZX010000402.1 GCA_012274225.1 Comamonadaceae bacterium
CCGTTCTGGAAGCAGTTGCCGAAGAAGATCTCGCCGAATGTGGGCGCGATCACGCAGCGGATGCCCAGGCCGGCCACCGCCCACACCGCCATTTCGCGCGAACTGCCGCAGCCGAAGTTCTCGCCGGCGACGAGGATACCGGCACCGCGGAACGGCGCGCGATGCAGCACGAAGTCACTCCGCTCGCTACCGTCCGCGGCGAAGCGCTCGGTCTCGAAGGCCCAGCGGCCCAGCTCGGCGCGCGGGGTGCGAACGCAGCGTTCGACCCGAATGATGCGGTCGGTGTCGACATGGGCGAAGGGAAAGGGTGCGGCGACCGCGCGCAGCACTTCGAATTTCTCCATCTCACCCGCTCCTGACGTCGACGATCGCACCGGCGACCGCGGCGGCTGCCGCCATCTCGGGGCTGGCCAGGTGGGTGCGCGCCCCGGGGCCCTGGCGTCCGACGAAATTGCGGTTGGACGTCGACACGCAGCGTTGGCCATCGCCCACCAGCTCGCCATTGGCGCCGACGCACATCGAGCAGCCCGGCTCGCGCCATTGGGCTCCGGCCGCGCGGAAGATCCGGTCCAGGCCTTCGGCTTCGGCCTCCCACCTGGTACGGACCGACCCCGGCACCACCCAGGCTTCCACATGGCCAGCCACCTTGCGGCCTTGCAGGATGCGCGCGGCGCGCCGCAGGTCCGGCAGCCGCGAGTTGCTGCATGAGCCGATGAACACGCGGTCGATGCGGGTTCCGGCGATGGGCTGGCCGGCTTCCAGCCCCATGTAGGCCAGGGCCTCGGTCCATGATTTCCGATGCATTTCGTCGGGTGCCCGTCGCGGGTCGGGTATGCGCTGGTCGATGCCCACCACCTGCTCGGGGCTGGTGCCCCAGGTGACCTGCGGCGCCAGCCGGCTGCAATCGATGGTGACCTCGCCATCGCAGGGCGCCCCCGCGTCGCTGGCGAGCGAACGCCAATACGCGACGGCTTCGTCCCAGAGAACGCCCGCCGGCGCGTGCGCCCGGCCGGCCAGCCAGGCGAACGTGGTGTCGTCGGGAGCGATCATCCCGACCTTGGCACCGCATTCGATCGCCAGGTTGGACATCGTCATGCGGCCTTCCATGTCGAGCGCACGCACCGCGTCTCCGGTGTATTCGAGCGCGCAGCCGGTGGCGCCGGCCGTGCCGATACGACCGACAAGCGCCAGGATCATGTCCTTGGCGGACACGCCCGCGGACAAGGCGCCGCTGAACTCGACCCGCAGGGTGCGGGGCCGGCGCTGCGGCAGGGTCTGGGTGGCCAGCACGTGCGCGATCTCCGTGGCGCCGATGCCGAACGCGATCGCGCCGAGCGCACCGTTGGTGCAGGTGTGGCTGTCGCCGCACACCACGGTGAGGCCGGGCAGCGACACGCCCAGTTCGGGCGCCATCACATGCACGATGCCCTGGCCCTCCTGGCCGACGTCGTAAAGGCGCACACCCGTCGCCAGTGCCTGCTCGCGCAGCAGGGCGATCAGGTCGTTGGCCCGGGCCGCGCTGCCGCCGGTGCGGCCCGGCGTCGTCGCGACCAGGTGGTCGGGCGTGGCGAAGGTCAGCTCCGGATTGCGGACCGCCAGGCCCCGGCGCAGTACCTGCGCAATGGCGTCACCGCCGCCGAGGTCGTGCAGCAAATGGCGGTCGATGTGCAGCAGGTCGACGCCGGGCGCCAGCGTCTCCACCACGTGTTCGTCCCAGACCTTGTCGAACAGGGTCCGCGCGTTCATTGCGCGTACTTCTTCTCGAACGCCCAGACGTCCTCGAACCCGACCAGCTCATGCAACTTCTTCATGTCGTAGTAGGGCACCGGCGTGCCCGCGGTGGTGCCGTTGGCGGTGAGCCAGGCCAACGCGCTTTCCATCGCGGCACAGGCCGCCTGCATCAGCACGCCGGGCCAGATCGCCAGCGAGAAACCCAGTTGCTTCAGCCGCGCGGCGCTCAGCTCGGGCGAGCGGCCGGTGGGCACCATGTTGGCGATGAGCCAGGCGCCGCAGCCGGCCAGTTCGGCGCCGATGCGCTTGAATTCGTCCTCGCTTTCCGGCGACTCGATGAAGATGATGTCGGCACCGGCCTTGGCGAAAGCCTTGCCGCGCGCGATGGCTTCGTCAAGGCCATGCGCGGTGCGCGCGTCGGTGCGGGCGATGACCAGAAAGTCCTTGCTGCGGCGCGAGTCCACCGCCACCTCGATGCGCCGCAGCGCATCGGCCAGCGGCACCACGCGCCGGTTGGGCGTGTGGCCGCATTTCTCGGGCGACTCCTGGTCTTCCAGCTGGATCGCCTGGACTCCGGCCTCCTCGTAGCCGCGCACCGTGTGCCGGATGTTGATGAGGCCGCCGAAACCGGTGTCGGCGTCCGCGATCAGCGGCTTGCGGGTGCCGTGAGCGATGGCGCGAGCCCGGCCTTGCATGTCGGTGAAACCGGCCAGGCCGGCGTCGGGCTGGCCCAGATGCGAGGCGGAGACGCCGTAGCCGGTCATGTACAGCGCGGCGAAGTCCATGCGGTCGGCGATCTTCGCGCCGAACATTTCATAGACGCCGGGCGCGAGGACGAATTCGCCGCGCTCCAGGATGGCGCGCAGGGTGCCGGGAGCGGCTGGGCAAGTGGCTGTCGTCATGGATGTCCTCCGTCAATGTCGGGTGCCGCAAGTCATCATAGGGGAGGGAACCGAGGCCGTCGTATGAGGAAAGTTCGCATCCGATGTTTGTCCTGATCACCAAATGAAACAGCGCTGAACTTTGCGGCCGCATGCGGGTCGGTGTTGTTGCATAAGTGGGGACTGTATGGTCAGTGCAAGATGGGCCGTCTATCTGATGATCGCAATATTGGCCACTGTGGCACTGGCATGCCTGGTGGCGCTGAGCACGGAAAGGACGGACCCCGAGATGGTTCGTGCCGTCCCGCGTTCACCGGCAGCGCAATCGGCCAGTGCGCCCGCGAGCCGGCGTGATGCCGCGGCGACCGCTCACCCGCGCAGCTAGCCCGGTCGCGCCTCCGGGGCGGCTACAGTCCGGTGATGCACTCCCGAATTCCGATCTCATGGCGGGAATGAAAGACCGCAACGCCGACCGCGGCGGCCTGGTGTATTCCACCGACGCCGGCCGCATGTGCCCCCATTGCCGCCGTCCCGTGGCCAGCTGCGCCTGCGCAACAACCCGGCGCGCGACGCCGGCGTCCGATGGCGTCGTGCGGGTCTCGCGCGAAACCAAGGGCCGCGGCGGCAAGGCCGTGACGCTGGTCAAGGGCCTGGACCTGGAGCCAGCGGCCTTGCTCAAGCTGGCGCAGCAGCTCAAGGCGGCTTGCGGATCGGGCGGTACGGTCAAGGATGGCGTGATCGAACTGCAGGGCGAGCATCGCGATCGCGCCATCGAACTGTTGGCGGCGCAAGGCCACAACGTGAAGCGGGCCGGGGGCTGATCGCACGATGGACGCGCAATCCCTGCAACTGCTGGTCACGCGCGAGATGCCCTATGGCAAATACAAGGGGCGGCTGCTGGCCGACCTGCCGGGGAACTACCTGAACTGGTTCGCGCGCGAAGGCTTCCCGTCGGGCGAACTCGGTCGATTGCTGGCGCTGATGCACGAGGTCGACCACAACGGCCTCAAACCCCTGCTCGAGCGACTGCGCAAGCGTCCCTGAGTTCGGGCACGCCGCGCCGCCAGCTGCGGCAGCGGCCCCGCAAGCCCGGCCTTATGATGGCCCGCTGCAAAACAGCAGATTGCCCTCCCGGAACGCCATGAACAACCCGACCGCCCGAATCGCGTTGATCCATGCCACCGCACTGGCGGTCGAGCCCATTGGTGCGGCGTTCGGCCGGCATTGGCCGCAGGCGCAACGCATGAATCTGCTGGACGACAGCCTCTCGGTCGACCTGGCGCAGGCCGCCAGGCTCGATCCGGCGATGGTGCGGCGCTTCGTTGACCTGGCACGTTATGCGCGACGTACCGGCTGTGACGGCATCCTGTTCACCTGTTCGGCCTTCGGTCCGGCGATCGAGGCGGCCGCCGCGGCTGTCGACGTGCCCACCTTCAAGCCCAACGCGGCGATGTTCGACGAGGCCCTGGCGCGCTGCCCCCAAGGCGGCACGCTGGGTCTGGTAGCCACCTTCGAGCCCTCGCTGGCGACCATGGCCGTTGAACTGATGGACAAGGCGCGGCAACGGGGTGCCCGCGTCGAGTTGCGCACCGCGTTCGCGGTTGAAGCGATGCAGGATCTGGCGCAGGGACGCGCGGCGCAGCACCACCAGAAGATCGCCGCGGTGGCCCGTACCCTGGGCGATTGCGATGTCGTGATGCTCGCGCAGTTTTCCATGGCGGCTGCCGCGCCGATCGTGCAGGCCGGATTGGCCTGTCCCGTGCTCAGCAGCCCCGATTGCGCCGTGCTGGCGCTGCGAAAGCGGATTGACCATGTCTGAGACCCGCGTTCACTACGAACCGCTGCGGCTGTTCATCGTCACGGCGCTGGAGCGGCTGGGCCTGCCGCACGCCGACGCGGCCGTCGTCGGCGACTTGATGGCGCAGGCGGAACTGCAGGGTTCGGACGGCCACGGCGTGATCCGCTTGTTGCCCTATGCCCGGCGCATCCGGGCCGGCGGCATCAACCTCAAGCCCCGGATCCAGGTGGTGCAGGAACGCCCGGCGATGGCCTTGCTCGATGGCGACAACGGCATGGGCCACCTGGTGATGCAGCGCGCCGCCGACATGGCGGTGGCCAAGGCGCGGACCTGCGGCATCGGCTGGGTCGGCTCGCGCCTGAGCAACCACGCCGGGCCGGCTTCGCTCTACGCCCGCATGCCGCTGGCGCACGACATGATCGGGCTGTACTTCGCCGTCGGCAACGCCAACCACCTGCCGCCCTGGGGCGGCCTGGACATGTTGCTGTCGACCAATCCGATCGCGGTGGCGGTGCCGGCCGGTTCCGAGCCGCCGGTGGTGCTGGACATGGCGACTACTGTGGCAGCGTACGGCAAGGTCAAGGCGAAGGCGCAGCGCGGCGAGAGCATGCCGCTGGGCTGGATGATCGACCGGCTGGGACAGCCGCTCACCGATCCCAAGCGCGCCGGGGAAGGCTTCCTGCTGCCCATCGGCGGCTACAAGGGCTACGGCCTGGCGCTCATCGTCGGATTGCTGGCCGGCACGCTCAATGGCGCCGCGATGGGCCGGGACGTGATCGACTTCAACCAGGACGACACCAGCGTCACCAACACCGGCCAGGCCGTGATGGCGATCGACGTTGCCGCATTCGGCGATGTGGCGGATTTCAAGGCCCGGGTCGACCGGCTGGTGCGCGACCTGCGCTCGGGCGAGCGCATGCCCGGCGTCGACCGCATCTGGTTGCCGGGCGAACAAAGCCACGAACGCCGGGCCGCCAACCTGCGCGACGGCGTCGCTTTGCCGCCGGCATTGCTGAAGCAACTGGACGCTTTCGCGGTGGAGGTCGGCATGGCGCCGCTGGCGAGGACAGTCACAACCAAGGAGACGACATGACATCACGCCGCGCCATTGCGCTGGGCCTCGCCGGATTGCTGTGCAGTGCGCTCGCGACAGCGCAGCCGGCGCCCGGGGGCTATCCGAACAAACCGATCCGCATGATCGTGCCGCTGGCCGCGGGCAGCGCCGTGGACAACGCCGCCCGCATCCTGGCCGAGAAGATGGGCCGCAACATGGGGCAATCGATCGTCATCGAGAACATGCCGGGCGCCGCCGGCCTGATCGGCACCGACCGGGTGGCCAAGGCCGCCCCTGACGGCTACACGCTGGGTGGCTTCAACGACAGCATCATGACGATGCTGCCCAACCTGCAGCCCAAGATGCCCTGGGACATCCTGCGCGATTTCGAGGCGGTGTCGCTGGTGGCCACGGTGGAATGGGGCCTGGTGGTGCCCGCCGACTCCCCGCTGCGCAGCGCGGCCGACCTGGTCGCTGCCGCGCGCAGGGAGCCCGGCAAGATCAATTACGGCTCGGGCGGCAACGGCAGCCCGCAGCACATCGCCATGGCTCTGTTTGCGTCGCAGGCCGGCGTGCAGATGACCCATGTGCCGTACAAGGGCGCGACCCAGGCCGCGATGGGCGTGGCCGGCAACGAGGTGCAGGCCTCGTTCCAGGGCATCGCGACAGTCAATTCCCTGGTGCACTCGGGCAAGGTGCGGCTGATCGGCGTCACCACGCCGCAGCGCATGCCGCAGTTTCCCGAGGTGCCCACCGTGTCCCAGTCCGGCCTGCCGGGCTTCGAATTCAATTCGTGGTTTGCCGTGATGGTGCCGGCCGGCACGCCCCGGCCCATCGTGGACATCCTGCATGCGGAAATCACGAAAGCGCTGGCCGATCGTGAAGTGCGCGAAAAACTCAAAGTCCAGGGGCTTACGCCGCGCGGGACTTCACCCGATGAACTGGCGCGGGACATGCGCGCGCAGTACGCGCGCTATGGACAATTGATCAAGCAGGCGGGGATTACGGCCGACTGAGCGCACCGGCGCCCCGCAGGACCCCGGTTTCGCCTGGATTTGCGGCGGGCTGGCGAAAGTACCGTGTTGGCGTTGCCCGACGCTCCTGAGCAATCGTCCACGCCTGTCGTGATCTTTTGGCGCGTCAGGAACGGCCGCTGGAAGGATCGCGTTCGAGCGGTTGCGGCTCGGTTTTCAGGTACATCGGCTCGGTCGCATCGCCGCCGCCGCGCCTGGAGTTGAGTTCGAGTTCGGCGTCGCGCACCGCGAACAGCCGCTCCAGGTCGGCCTTGACGTCGTCGTCTTCTTCCTCGGCGGCGCTCTTGCCCTTGCGCGGTGCCGTGTCGCCGATGCGCACGGGCCCCGCGATCACGTCGCCTGAGCCACCTTCCAGCTCGGCGGCGACGCTGTCCGGATCATCCGGACGCTGCTCGGCGGTCCAGATGCCCGGGTGCGGCATGGGCGGGCACAAGGATTCGTCAGGCAGGCTGAACTGCCAGGAAATGCCCATCAGCCACTGCGCGGCCAGCGGGTCGAACGCCAGCACCCGCACGATGAGGGCGTTCTGCAGCGCCACGGCATGGGTCAGCAGCCGCGGGTCCCAGTGCCGGATGACCAGCCGCCAATGGATGCCCGGCTCGCGCCCGCGCGAGGTGGCCAGCAGCATCTCGGCGCCGATCCAGGTCGTCGGGATGCCATGCCGGTTCAGCGTATTGCGCAGCACCACCCGCAGCAGTTCGCGCCGGGTGGTCGAGTCGGACGCAGCGTTCCTGGAAGGCGGCGAGGTCGCCGGGGACAGCATCGAATGGGTTTTCGACGTCGAGTTCGGTCCCTTGGTGGTGCCGAATATCTGCCTTAGAAAACTCATGGCTTTCCCTCGTTCCGCGAGACCAAGCGGGCTCGGCGCATCAATGCTATTGTTGGGTATCGTAACAAAATGTCAGTGTTCCTGCTGAGGCATGATGCTTATACGACCATGAGCAACATCCGCAGGGCGCAGGCCGTTGCTCAGTGAATCGAGTCTACAGACAAAGGTGAAAACAATAAACCCGGGCGAGGGCAAGGCAGAACTGCCGCGGCGCTGGCGCGACGTCTGGCGCCGGCTGGGCCGGCTAGGGCTCCTGCTAGGGGTCGCGGGCTGGGCCTTGCTCGCCGCCGCCCAGCCGGAGCCCCAGCGCGGCTGGCCGGACCGGGACCAGGCGGTCCGCTACTGGGCCGATCGGAGCGGCACGGCAACGCTCGACGAGGCGCGGGCGGCTTTCCGGGCCGGGCAGGGCACTCCGGTCACGCCGCACCAGATCATGCCGCTGGGGGGTGATCGGGCGGTCTGGTATCAACTTGACCTCTCGGCGGTGAGTTCGCCGGTGCGCGCCGTTCTCACCGTGCCGGTGCCCGGCATCGACAAGGTCGAGTTGTACCGGCCCGACGGCAAGGGTGGCTGGTGGAGACAACGCAGTGGCGACTCGCTGCCGGTGGCGCAGTGGCCGATCCGCTACCTCTACCCCGCGTTCGTCTTCACGGTGAATCCGGGCGAGGCGCAAGGGTCCACCTACATGATGGTGCAGCACGGGCACCCGATCGCGGCCGATATCGAGCTGTCGGACTCTATGGATTTGGACGAGACCAGCAAGGCGTGGCACCTGGTGCTGGGCGCCTATGTGGGCGTGATCGTGCTCGTGGTGCTTCTGAGCATCGCCCACGCCGTGTTCTGGCGCGACCCTATCCATCTCTATTACGCCATCCACGTCATCCTGATTGCACTGGCCATGCTGGCGTTGACGGGCATGGCGGGCGAGTACCTGTGGCCCCGCAGTCCGCGGTGGAACGACATCGCATCGGCGGTGCTGCCGGCGGCGGCGCTGGGCTGGCTCGGCTTGCTGGTGCGCGAGCTGGTAGCCGAGCGCGGCCGGCAGGTCCTGTCGTGGCTCCTGCTGGCCCAGGTCTGCCTCAGCGCGATGTTCGTGGTGGCTTTTCTGACGCTGGGCCGCGAGCCGGTCTTCTTCTCCCACAACCTGCACTTACTGGCGAGCTTCGCACTGTTCCTGGGCGTGTCCGCCTGGTACGCGCTGCGGCGGCCGCAGGTCGGCCTGTGGGTGCTGGCGGGCCTCGCGCTGCTCGCGGCGGGCGCGATCCTCACGGTGCTGCGCAATCTGGGTTTCGAGCTGGCCGGCTTTGCCAGCCAGTACGCGCTGCTGGTTGGCGGCGCGCTGGAAGTGCCGCTGCTGCTGGCGGGCCTGTATTTCCGCGGACGCGAGCGCCGCGACAACCGGCTGCGGGTCGACGCGCTGGCCCGCACCGATCCGCTCACCGGCGTGGGCAGCCACCGCGTGCTGATCGATCAGCTTGAGCACCTGCTGGAACGGAGTCGCCGCGACCCCCTGTCCGGCGCGGTGCTGCGGGTGCATGTCGGCAACCTCGACACCCTCGTCGAGGAATATGGCCGCGAAGCGGCGGAGGCGGCCATGGTGCGGGCAGCCGAGTGCGTGGCCACCGAGGCCCGCGAAGGCGACACCGTGGCGCGCGATCGCGTCGGCGATCTGGTGCTCCTGCTCGATGGCCGCGTGACACGCGACCAGGCGACCGCAGCAGGGCGAAACATCATCGCGCGTGGTCTTAAGTTCTCGGGCCGGTTGCCGCCAGGTGTTACCCTGGCCTTGCACGTTGCCGGCGCGTGCGCGCCGCTGCCCACAGGCAACGGGCAGGCGCTTCTGGGTACACTGGGACAGGTGCTGCAAGACATCGCGCGAGACCCGAGCGGGCGGGCCCTGCGGATCCTGAGGCCCCCCGAGGTCGCCGAGCCGGAGAACCTGAGCCGCGAGCGTGGTTGACATTTCCACGGGGTCGAAATTGACACCTGATGCACTCGCGTCGATGATTTGCGAAGATTGAACTTCCAACATGTCAACTGACAAGAACAAGCCCGACAAGGACAAAAGACCGCGCGGCATGCGCGGGCTTGACGAGCCTTACATCCGGGGCGATGTGCTGCCCAGCCCGGTGGCCATCGAGATGAATTCGGAATCGGCCTGGGACATGTGGAAGGAAGCCCACGCCGCGCATGAAGCCAAATTCGCGGACACCGCGCCGATGTCGGTGACGACGCTGCCGGGGGATCCGAACTACGCCGCAACCGAACCTGCCAGCCTGGGTGCCGAAGTGGGCGTGGGTCCCGGCGAAGCGCCGCCGGGCGCCGCCAAGGCCAAGCCGCCGACGGTGGACGACGCGATGCTGGAGGCGCGCAAGAACAATCGCGTGTGTCCGATTCCGGCGCGCTGGCAGGAGCTGTACCAGATGCTGCCGGATCGCAAGACCCACCAGCCGACCCCGCCGCTGGTCGGCGCTTCGTGGGGCGCGACGCCGTCTATTTCCAAACGCATGTGCTTGCGCGAGCACCTGGAATGGGCCGAGTCCAAGGGCACCCTGGACCCGGTGTTGGCGTTCCTGAAGCGACTCCCCGAAGGGGAGTGGCATCACATGGGCGACGGCTAGCGAAACTCTCAAATCGCTAGGCGATTTGAGAGTTGGCTTGAACGGTGCGGACAGGGTTGGTCACCGAGAAGGAACTGTCGGCCAACGCTGCCGGGCATTGACCCGGCGGGCGTCACGCCGTCGATTCGTGATCAAAGCCCCAGCTCGGGCAGCCGCGGCTTCCAGAAATCGGCACCCGGCAGCGGACCGGTTCCCGCGGCCGCGTTGTCGCGCATGTGTTCGGGGCTCGAAGTGCCGGGGATCACGCAGGTCACGGCCGGCTGCGACAGCACGAACTTCAGCAGCAACTGATTCCAGCTGGCACACCCGATTTCCTGAGCCCAGCCGGGCAGCGGCTGCTGGCGCAAGGCCTTCAGCACCTTGCCGCCGCCGAAGGGCAGGTTGATCAACACCGCGATGCCGCGCTCGGCGGCCAGCGGCAACAGGCGCCGCTCGGCATTGCGATCTGCGATGGAATAGTTGAACTGCACGAAATCGAGCGTCTCGGCGCGCATCACCTGTTCGAGTTCGGGATGGGCCGAATCGGTGTAGTGGGTCATCCCGATGTAGGAGATGCGGCCCGCAGCCTTCCAGTCGCGCAGCGTCGCCAGGTGGGTGCGCCAGTCCTGCAGGTTGTGCACCTGCATCAGGTCGATGTGCGTGGTGCGCAGCAGGGTCATCGAGCGCTCCATCTGCTCGATGCCGGCGCGCTGTCCGCTGATCCAGACCTTGGTAGCCAGGAAGGCTCGCTCGTGCGCGGCGGCCTGCTCGAGCAATTCGCCGACCACCTGCTCGGCGCTTCCGTACATCGGCGAGCTGTCGACCACGCTGCCGCCGCTGTCGAACAGGGCCGACAGCACCTGAGCGCGCTGCGGCTTTTCGTGCGGCTTGCCGCCGACGTCGAAGCCGAGCCAGGTGCCGCAACCGATGACGGGAAGGCGTGCGCCGGTGGAAGGAATCGCTCGGGTGTCCATGATTCGACGATAAGCTGCGAGCCGCCGGCGCGCAAGGTCAGCCGCGCCTGCTCCGCGGGCCGCAGCCGGTGGCACGGCAGCCGCAGGCGTTACCATCGCGCATGAAAAAGACATTCCAGCTCGCTATCGAAGGCAAGAATCGCGACCGGGTCGTGGATGCGGTGAAGCACGAGATCCGCAAGTATGTGAAGCGCGAGCGCCGGCGCGATCTCGCCGCGGGTGTCGATTTCCTGGACTTCGACTGCCGCTTCGGCCTGGCGCCGGAGAGCGCCGAGGCCGTGCACCTGAACAGCTTGATTCCCGCGATCGATGCCGCGGTGAAGGAAGGCGCGGCCAGTTGCTACGTGGAGATCCTGGCCAAGCCGGGCCATCGCATCGCCAGGACCCCAGCAGACGCGGCCGGTGGCGATGCGTCGGAAGGCCAGGCGTCCGCTCCACCGACCGAAGCCGATCTCTAGGTTTTTGGCATTCGCGCCGCCGCGGCGCGCAACTTGTCTTTTTTGCTCGGGCGCTTGCCCTTGATGCCACCGGTGCCGGCCGGCGCGCTCGTCGGCGCCCCAGCCGCCGCTTCGGATTCGATCGGTTCAAAGCCCACCACCTGCTCACGCGGCAGGCTCAGGTCCTGGCGCTTTTCGATCAGCCGGAAGTGCGCCTCGCTGCCTGCGGTGACGAAACTCACCGCCATGCCGCTGGCGCCGGCGCGCCCGGTGCGGCCGATCCGGTGCACGTAATCGACCGCCGAGCGCGGCAGGTCGTAGTTGACCACCACCGCCAGTTGCTCGATGTCGATGCCGCGCGACGCCAGGTCGGTGGTGACCAGCACATCCCACTGGCCGTTCTTGAATTCGGTGAGCACCTGCTGGCGCGCGCCCTGGCTCATGTCGCCGTGGAATGGCGACGCGAAGATACCGGCCTGGTGCAGTTTCCAGGCGACGTGCTGGGCGGCGTAGCGCGTCGCGACGAACACCAGAACCCGTTCCCAGTGATTCCCGGTGATCAGGTGGCGGAGCAGTTCTGTGCGGCGCTTCTCGTCGACCTGGATCACGCGTTGGGCGATGGCGGGCTCATTCGCCGGCGTTGCGGGCACGTCCACGCGCAACGGGTCGCGCAGCAGGGCGTCGGCCAGTTCCTGCACCGCGGGCGGAAACGTCGCCGAGAAGAACAGGCTTTGCCGTTTTGGTGGTACCAGCCACAGCACGCGGTGCAATTCTTCGGTGAAACCCAGGTCCAGCAGGCGGTCGGCTTCGTCGAGCACCAGCATTTCGACCGAAGACAGGCGCACGGCGTTTTGCTGCACCAGATCGAGCAGGCGCCCGGGGGTGGCCACCACCACGTCGGCGCCGCCGCGGAGCTGCATCATCTGCGGAT
Source organism: Comamonadaceae bacterium (assembly GCA_012274225.1). Lineage (GTDB taxonomy): Bacteria > Pseudomonadota > Gammaproteobacteria > Burkholderiales > Burkholderiaceae_C > Ramlibacter. The sequence goes on from JAAOZX010000402.1 coordinate 12,270, forward strand.
TGATGGACACACCGCCGAACACCACCGCCACTTTCAACCTCGGTGAACCGGCCAGCGGCTGCGCCAGCCGGCGCATGACTTCGCCGACCTGCGCGGCCAGCTCGCGGGTGGGCACCAGGATCAGCGCGCGAGTGCGGCGCGGCTGCTGGTGCGGGCCGGCCTGCAAGCGTTGCAGGATCGGCAGCGCGAACGCGGCCGTCTTGCCGGAGCCGGTCTGCGCGCAACCCTGGACGTCCGCGCCGCGCAGGATGGCGGGGATGGCCTGCGCCTGGATCGGCGTCGGCGTGACGAAGCCGAGTTCGGCGGCGGCGCGAACCAGGGCAGGCGAAAGGCCGAGCGATGAGAAGGGCATGAGGCGGCCCAGTGTAGCGTCGCCTCGCTATCGAGTCCGGCATTCAGCGCAGGTCCGGGACCAGCGGCACTTCGCCAGGCGAACGTGACGCCGCCGGGTCCGCGAGTTCCGTGGCCAGTCCCTCCACGTGGCAAGTCCGGATCGGCTCGGGCTTGCCCTTGACCTCGGCAGCGGGCATCGGCCGGAGACGAAAGCCATCGTCGAGGGCGGCGCGGATTTCCTCGGTGATCAGCAGGTCGACCTGGAACCTGCCGGTCAGCCCTTCGACTCGCGAGGCCACGTTGACGGGGTCGCCCGAGACCTGGAACTTGAAGAGGCCGCCCGCGCCCATGACGCCCGCCACCACCTCGCCGCTGTGGATGCCGATGCCGAAGCGCAATTCGGGCAGGCCCTGCGCCCGCAGCGTCACGTTGTAGCTGGCCAGCTCGGCCCGCATTTCCAGCGCCGCCAGCACCGCGTCGCGCGCCTGCCAGGGGTTGGACTCGAGGGCGCCAAACAGGGCCAGCAAGCCATCGCCGGCCAGCTCATTGATGTGGCCGTGATGGCGCGACACCGCTTCATTCATGCGGTGGAAATAGCCGTTCAGCATGGTGACGGTCACGCCCGGATCGAGACGATCGCACAGGGCCGTGAAGCCGCGCAGGTCGGCGAACATGATCGTCACGCGGCGCCGCTCCGGTGCAAAGGCGCCGGTGGCGTCCGTGAGCCGGTCCACGATCTGGGGCGGGGCAAACTTCTCGAACTGGAGCTCCAGATGCTCCAGTTTCGCGTCCGCAACACCCAGCAGCCTTTCCAGCTGAGCCAGTCGGCGGCGGTCCAGCCAGCGGCCGATGGCCAGCGCGGCGATGACGATCACCGCTGCGGTCCAGACCAGGGCGGTCATTCGACCAACATGGCCAGCCGGACCGTCGAATTCGCCAATGCGGCCACCCCGATCGCTTCCAGCAGTGCCGCATCGCCGATCGCCGCCCCGAGCTGCCGGGTCAGCGGTTGGATCTTCCCGGTCTCGTAGTACACCGTATCGCGCGCCCAGGCGAGCAAACCGGATTGCTGCGGGGCGAGTCCCTTCCATTGCAGCGTCGACAGGGCGGTTTCGATTTCGCCCTCGTCCAGGCCCTCCCGGGCCAGCACATTGAACGCCTCCTTCTCGCACAACGAGCAGCCGAGCGTGCGCGCCACGACCGCGAACATCAGCGCCTTGGTGGGAACCGTGAGGACATCGGACGCGAAGGCGTCCTGCAGCATGGAGCGCATGACCCGGTAGGCCGGCAATTGCGCAAGCGGCGCAATGACCGGCGCGAACCCACCGCTCGTCAGGTCCAAACCCTGGGGCGGCGGTTGCGGCGAGTCCCGCCGGCGGATACGGCCAAGTGCCTCGACGATGGGGGCGGCCAGCCCCATCAGCCGCCCCATGAAACCGTCGGCCATCCGCTCGAAGCCCGCTTCGGGCGGGCTGGCGATCAACGTCGCCACGCGGTTGTAGAAGCAGCAGATCGCGACCGCGAACGCCATCTCGTTGACGGCCAGTGTCGAATAGCCGATGTCGATGAGCTTGTCCCGCTCCTGGCGGGGCGGTCGCGGCCGGGATCGCGCCAGGTTGCGGTAGAAGTCGATGCAGGCGCGCTCCCGTTCCTCGAGTTCGGCCATCTGCACATCGCGCTCGAGGCGACTGATGAACGATTCCGAATACCCGAGGATCTTCATGTACGCGCGGTTGGCGCCGTAGCAATACCGGCAGGAATTTTCCTGGGCCGTCACCAGCGCGCAGATGACGTACAGCCGTTGCGGCATCGCGCTCGGACGGTAGTTCAACACGCTGAAGCCAGCCTCGCGCACCCATGGGCTTGGCGCGATCCGGCGATCGACCTCGCCGACGCGGCCGCCTCGACGCTTGACCTCAGCTTCCCAGGCCGGATCGGGCCGCGCGGGCAAGATGGGATCACTCCACTTGATTTCATGCAGTGCCAAGGCCATCGATTGCTCCTTGTGTTTTCCGGGCTGACGCACCACCATACAATCACAACGTTGTTCGCGCCCGACTCGCTTCCAGTTCGCGCCGGTCGGCTACTTTACCCTCGCAAGCCTCCGAATGTCTTGGTGGGCGATTGCTGCACCGATCAAGCTCATCGTCGCCAGCAGCCCGGCCAGCGCAGGCGCAAGCTCGGCGGTACTGCGAGCAGTCGGCCGACGGCAGGCCGAACTTGCAGAGCGCCCCCGGTCCCGGTTGCGGCGTAGGTCGGGTCGAGCGCCCATGGTGGCGATGGCTCAGGTCGTTGCGCTTGCCGCACGCGCAGGGGCGAGGAGCCGTGCCGGCGACAACATGTCCGCCGTCAATCCGAAATCGGCGATGCGCTGCGGCAGCGGCAGCCCGCGCGCCAGCGCCGCGCTGGCCTCGCCCATCGCCGCCGAGGTCTGGATGCCGTACCCGCCCTGCGCCGCCATCCAGAAGAAACCCGGCGCCCGCGGATCGAAACCGCCGACCAGGTCGCCGTCGGCGACAAAGGAGCGCAGCCCGGCCCAGGTGCGGGTGGGACGGCGGATCGTGAGCGTGGTCATGGCCTCGATGCGGTGGATCGCCAGCGCGATGTCCATCTCCTCGGGCTGCACGTCGTGCGGCTCGACCGGATCGGCATTGGCAGGCGAGCCCAGCAACATGCCGGCGTCGGGCTTGAAGTACCAGTCCTCGTCCACGCCGATCGCCATGGGCCAGCGCGCGATGTCCATGCCTGCGGGCGGCGCGAAGATGAAGGCGGAGCGCCGGCGCGGCTGCAAGCCGATGCCGGGCAGGCCGGCCAGTCGCCCGACCTCATCGGCCCAGGCCCCGGCGGCATTGAGCACCACCGGCGCTTCGTACCAGTGGCCGCCCGCCTGCACCCGCCAGACCGGGCCCTGGTGCCGTAGCGCGGTGACGCCGGCATCGCAGACCAGCGTGCCGCCGGCGCGGCGCATGCCGCGCAGGTAGCCCTGGTGGAGCGCATGCACGTCCATGTCCAACGCGTCGGTCTCGAGCACCGAGCCTGCCACCTTGGCGGGCCGCAGCACGGGGATCTGCGTGCAGGTCTGCGCCGCGCTCAGCTGGTGCGCTTTCGCCCCGATGCCGCGCAGCACCTGCCAGTGCCGCTCCAGCCCGTCCTCCTGTCCCGGCGAGGCCACCATCATTGCGCCGCGCGGTGTGAGCAGGGGGTAATCGCTGAAGCCTTCGGGTGGGTGTTCCAGGAAGGCCCGGCTGGCCATGGTCAGGGCGCGCACCTGCGGCGTGCCATAGCTTTCCATGAAGAGGGCGGCGGAGCGGCCGGTGGAGTGATACCCCGGCTGCGGCTCGCGCTCCAGCAGGATGACGCTGCCGTGAGGCGCCAGCCAGTGGCCGGCGGCGGCACCGGCGATGCCGCCGCCGAGAACGAGGAAGTCGGCCTGGCGGGCCGCGGGAGCTGCCATGTGCGGGTCCTGGCGATCGCGGCCGGAACAGCCACGGTTTCTGGGGTGAGGATGCGCCGCAGTGTAATGACAAATTTGCGGATACGCAAATCCATTTGACGTCCCGCCTTTGCAGGCGTTAGGCTTCGTTGCTTGCAATTTGCGTTTGCGCAATTTACCGACCGGCGTGCAAGCGCGTCACAAGGATCGCATGGCAGCATCGAAAAGACCCGGGGCCGGCTCGCGCGGCATCGCCAACACACTGGACCGCGCCACCTTCGGCAAGCGCCTGCGCTCGGCGCGCAAGCAGTTCGGCTGGACGCTGGCGCGGCTGGCGGCGTTGTCCGGCGTCTCCATCACCACCATTTCGCGCGCCGAACGAGGGCAACTGGCGTTGAGCTACGAGAAGTTCTCGGCGCTGGGACGGGCGCTGCGCATGGACATGGGGTCGATGTTCGCCGAAGCCGGCGTGCCGGCCAAGCCGTTCGCCGGGCCGGTGCTCACCCGCTCGGGCGAAGGCGTGGTCTATCGCGGCCTGGCCTTTTCCTACGAATTCCTCGGTACGTCGGCAGTGGGCAAGCAGATGAGCCCGGTCCTGGGCACGGTGCACGCGCGACGCGTCGAGGGGCCCGAAGATTACGCCCGCCATCCGGGCGAAGAGTTCGTCTACGTGCTGAGCGGCAGCATCGACGTTCATTTCGACGACGGCGAGATGATCCACCTGCAACGCGGCGACTCGCTGTACTTCGACAGCCGCATCGGCCATGCGTATGTCTCGGTCAGCCGGCAACTGGCACGGGTGATCGGTGTCATCACCAGCGAAAGCAGCATGATGCGGATGGCTCGGGAGGGCGAGACCGCCGGCGCATTGCCGGCGCCGGTGGAGCTCAGCGCCGCGCGTGCGGTGCGTGAACGTCGCGCGACCGGCGGGATGACGACGAAAGTCCGTGCCCGCGCAAAGGCCGCCTCGCGTTAAGCTCCGGGCCCAGGAGATAACCCCATGCAATACCGCCAGCTCGGCAAGAGCAACCTTCGCGTCTCCGCCCTGTGCCTGGGCACCATGATGTTCGCCGACCAGACCGCGCTCGAAGAGGCGCGCGCCATCGTCGAGGACGCGCGCACGCAGGGCGTCAACTTCATCGACACCGCCGACGTCTACGGCATGGGCGCTTGCGAATCCATGGTGGGCGAGTTGCTCAAAGGCCAGCGCCATGAATGGGTGTTGGCCACCAAGCTGGGCAACAACCTGTCCAGGCGCGTCAACGAAGGGCATTTCTCGCGCACCTGGATGCTGCGCGAAACCGAGGACAGCCTGCAACGGCTGCAAACCGATCACGTCGACATCCTCTACCTGCACCGCGACTTCAATGGCATGGACCTGGAAGAGCCGTTGCGGGCCCTGGATGCGCTGCTGGCCGCCGGCAAGATCCGGTACTGGGGCGTTTCCAACTTCGCCGGTTGGCGCATCGCGGAAACGATGCGGCTGGCCGGACAACTCGGAATGCCCGGGCCGGTGGTCTGCCAGCCCTACTACAACCTGCTCAATCGCATGCCGGAGGTCGAGGTGTTGCCGGCGTGCGATCACTACGGCATCGGCGTCGTGCCCTACAGTCCGGTCGCGCGCGGCGTGTTGACCGGCAAGTACGCCCCGGGGCAACCCGCCCCCGCGGACACCCGAGTCGGGCGCGGCGACGCCCGTGCCAAGGAGACGGAGTTCCGCGAGGAGTCGCTGAAGATTGCGCAGCAACTCAAGGCGCATGTGCAGGCCAAAGGCGTCGCCCTGGCCCAGTTCGCCACTGCCTGGGTGCTGGCGCATCGCGCCGTCAGCTCGGTCATCGCCGGTCCGCGCACGCTGGCGCAATGGCAGGACTACCGGCCGGCCCTCGACTGCGTGGTCACAGCAGAGGACGAGGCCCTGGTCGATTCGTTGGTGGCGCCCGGTCATCCCTCCACGCCGGGCTACAACGACCCGCAGTACCCACTGCATCCGCGCCGTCGCTGAGCCAGGCGGTTGCCGTTCCCCGGCAGCGCGGCATTGACCGACGCCGGAGTGATCGGTTGCAACACATCCTCAGGCGTTCCTGTCCTACAGCGCGGCCGCACAGGCCGAGCGAGCCTTGAGTCCGGGTTATCGGGTTCCCTCAACCGGGCCCCCCGACCTTCATTCAAAGGAAATCGCCATGTTCAGAAAGATTTTTCTCGCCACCGTGGTCGCCGCGTCCTGCGGTACGGCGCCCCTGATCGCATCCGCGGCCCAGCGTGCCATCGTGATCACCCAGGCGCCGCCGGCGCCGCGTGAGGAGGCGATTCCCGCGCCGCGCCGCGGCCAGGAATGGGGTCCGGGTCACTGGGCCTGGCGCCACGGTGAACACGTCTGGGTGACCGGCCACTGGATGCACGAGCGCCGCGGCCAGCACTGGGTGGCCGACCGCTGGGTCGAGCACGACGGCCGCTGGACGCTGCAGGCGGGCCATTGGGAACGCGGCATGCGCGACCAGGCCCGTATGGACGGCCGCGATGATGCCCAGCACATGGGCAATCGCGGCGATATGGGGCGGATGCGCGACCGCGACGGTGACGGTGTACCCAATCGCGCCGACAGTCACCCCAATAACCCCAACAAGTACTGAGGTTGAGCGCCTGGCGTCGGGCTAACCGGACTTCGCCAGGCCCAGGGCGTGGAACACGCGGACAGCGGCGTAAGCGTCGTTGGCCGCGTAGACCAGTTGCGCTTCGGTCAGTCGCGGATTCGCCCAGTTCGATGTGGTTGCCTTGCGCGACTTGATGAAGCGCCGGTTGAACAGCACGGCGACGGCGCCCTTGACGCCCATGTCCTTGCGATAGCCGCGTTCGCGAAACACCACATTGAGTTCGAGCACGTCCGACGGCTCGACACCCAGTTTTTCGATGATCCGCCTGCGATCGTCGCCCAGGCCGAAACCGGCCTTGACCACACCGCGCACGGCAAGCAATTCAGCCACCACCGCGCGGCAGGCAGTGTCATGCAGCTGGAACACCCAGGCCTTGTTCAGCGTGGCCAGTTGCACCACGTGCGGGCCTTCCGACACCTGGTCCTTGAAGAACGTGGGCTTGGATTCGGTGTCGAAGCCCCAGACGGCTTCGCGCCCAAGCTCTTCCCGCGCGCCATGGGCCTGCTGCGCCGTGGCCACCAGCGCGATCCGGTCCAGGCCGAGCCGGTCGAACGGCTCCAGGAGCGCGATCTGTTCCTTGTCCGGCGTTGCGTGGCGTGTGTTCATGGATGGAGCGCAGGATAACCCGCGCCCGATGCCGGCGCGGGCCGCTGGTCATAATCGGCAGCGTTTCCCATGAGCTATTCCCTGACCCTTTACGAACCCGACGTCACCGACGCCCAGCGGCGCGAGGCCGAACAGCGCTTTCGCGATGCGCTGGAGCAAACGCTGGGTGACGCTGTCCTGGTGGCACCGGTGTACCGGGCCTACCAGCGCATCGTGGCGACCTACGGCGAGACGCCCGATCCGGACAGCCTCAGCGACGCCGAGCGCGCCATCTTCGAGCAGTGGCAGGCCGCCGAAACTGCGGCCGTGGCCGCCGCCTTCGGGCCGAACCGCTACATGGGCGATGCCATGTACGAGATCAAGTTGTAGGGCGTCGCCGCCGGTCCGGCCGCACTTGCCGCCACCGTCAACGAGCGCGCAAACGCAAGTGTCGTGCGATCGAATCAATACGGCACCGCGAAACCGTTGCGCCCGGCAGCGATGCGCACGGCCGTTGGCGTTCCGTCCACGACCTGCGCGGTCAACGACACGCTGGCGCCGGGCACCAGCAGGCCGCGGTCGGCGGGCTTGAAACTCACGATCGGCGTGCCGGCCGGCACCACGATCGTCTTCTCGCCGTCCTGGTACCGGACCTGCAGCTTGCGGCCCTCGGGCGCGGCCGCCTCGCCCGTCACGGTCGCGTTGGTCATGGTGGCGTCCGGCAACAGGTCGAATGGCCGGAATCCTTCGCCGACCCCGCGCGCCGACTCCGGGAATACCGTCACGGCAATCGCGCGCTGCGAGCCGTCCGCCTGCGGCAGGGCGCCGACGCCAACGAAACTGCCGGCGCGAATCTCGGACAATTCGACCGGATAGACCTCTCTCACTACCGGCTGGGCCGCCAGTGCCAGTTCGATCAATTCGCCGCTGCGAGTCTTCAGGACGATGGTGCCGGCCGTGACCGACTGCAGCGTTCCGCGCAGACGCCGCGCCGGCGATGCCTGGGACTGCGTCGCGGTGACGCCCAGGGCGGCCTTGAAGAAAGCGACAGTGCGCGCCCAAGCCAGCTTGGCGGCGGGCGCGTCGTAGCGCGGCGTGGTGTCGTTGTTGAATCCATGCTGGGTGCCGGGATAGCGGTAGGCCGTGTACCTCACGCCAGCGGCCTTCAGCGCGGCTTCGTAGGCCGGCCAGGCCGCATTGATGCGCTCGTCGACCTCGGCCTGCTGGATCAACAGCGGTGCCTTCACCTTCGCCGCTTCGGCCGGCGCCGGCGTGTTGCCGTAGAACGGCACGCCGGCATCGAGATCCGGCAGGCGGATCGCCAGCTGGTGGACGATTCCGCCGCCGTAACAGAAGCCGACGACGCCCAGCCGGCCGGTGGCGTCGGGCCGCGATTTCAACCAGCGGGCCGCCGCCAGGAAGTCCTCCATGGCCTTGCCCTGGTCCAGTGTGCCGAACAGCTCACGCGCCTTGTCCTCGTCGCCGGGATAGCCGCCCACCGGCGTCAAGGCGTCCGGCGCGAACGCCATGAAGCCGTCCAGCGCCAGCCGGCGAGCGATGTCCTCGATGTGGGGATTGAGGCCGCGGTTCTCGTGGATCACCAGCACGGCGGGCAGCTTGCCCGTGCCGGCGGCAGCCGGCCGCGCGAGATAGCCTTTGACGCTGCCATTGCCGGCAGGCGACGGATAGCCGGTTCGCTCGGTCTTCAGGCGCGGATCGCCCGGAGGCACCTGCTGGCCGGCCGCGAAGTCGGGACTCAGGGCGGCAAGCAGGCCCGCCGCCGTGAGGCCCGCCTTGGCGAATTTCTGCGCCTGGGCCAGAAAGCCGCGCCGGTCCAGGTTGCCATGCACGTAGGCGTCGAAAAGGATCAGCAGTTCCTGGTCGAAATCGTGGGCAGTGAGGCGTGGCGGCATGGGCGCTCCCTTCAATGACCGCGCAGCATAAGCCAGCCGGAAGATTTCTGCGGGCGAAGGCTGCAATCGCCGCGTTCAAGGCGCGGTGCGCGGCGCTGGCAGGAATCGGAAAGCAAGCGTTCCCAGGGCCACCAGCGCGGCCGTCGCCAGCAGCACCGAGGTGTAGGGATCGACGCCGGCCGCATGGGCCACGGTGGCGGCCACCCCGGTCAGCCACTGCACGAGGGCGACACCGAGGAACATGGCCATGGTGAAGACGGCCATCGCGCGGCCGGTCAGCGCTTCCGGGTAGGCGCCGCGCACGTCCGCGTACTGCCAGACGATGAACCCGGTCAGAAACCCGATCACCAGCGTCGTCGCGATGCCCACGGCCGGCTCGTGCACCAACGCCAGCACGGCGAAAGCTGCGGCCATTGCCAGGCTGAAGCCCACGATGCGGGGCCGGCGCCTCGCGCCAGCGGGGTCGAGCCGGCCGAACACCGGCGGACCGAGCAGCGAAACCGCGGACACGGCCAATGCCACGTTGCCGCTTTGCAGCAGCGAGAAGCCGTAGCGCTCGATCAGCAGCGGCCCCAGCCAGAGGCCGCGCAGCGTGATGAACGAGGCGTAGGTCACGCCGCCCAGCGCCACGATGCCCCAGGTCTGTGGCATGGCGAAGAGGGCCGCCGATTGACGCAGGGCCCCCATCATGCTGGACCGCTGGCCCTGGCGCGGGTTGGCCGGTTCGCGCACGAAGGCGAAGATAACCAGCCAGGCCAGCGCCGAACCGGCCGCGAGCACCATGAAGCCGGTGCGCCAGGAACTGACTTTCACCACCCAGGCCAGCGGCGTGCCGGTGATCAGCATGCCCAGGCCGCCGATCCCCAGCACCATGCCGGACACCGATGCGAACTGCGCCGCTTCGAAGCGGCGCGCGATGAAAACGGTGCAGACCAGGAACGCCGGCGCGCAGCCGATGCCGATCAGCGCCTGCCCGAGCACCGCCAGCGCATACGTGGGCGCGAGCGCCGACAGCACGGCACCGACGATGGTCAGCGGAAAGGCGGCCAGCACCGTGCGCCGCACGCCGTGAAAGTCGATGCCGATTCCCATCAGCAACTGCAGCGCGCCGAAGCTGAAGTGAAATACGCCGGCGAACAGGCCCAGTTGCTGGGCCGACAGGCCGAAGTCGCGCTGCAACTGGTTGGCCATCATGGCCGGGACGGTGCGGTAGGCCTGGCTCAGCGAAAAGGCGGTGGCCAGCGCGAACAGCATGCCCCATGCCGCGCGCGAAGAGATCTGGCCGGCGGCGGGGACTGCGGCACCGTGCATCGACGGTGCTTCAGGCGGTCTTGGCGAGGCCTTCACGCACCTGCGCCGTGATTTCGTAGGAGCGCAGCCGTGCGGCGGGATCGAACATCTGGGAGGCGATCATCAGCTCGTTCGCGCCGGTGCGCTCGATGAACTCCTTCAGCCCCTGGCGCACCGTGGCGGGCGAGCCGATGGTGGCGCAGGACAGCACGCTGTCGAGCAGCGCGCGTTCGGCCGGGCCCACGCTCTCGCGATAGCCCGGGCGCGGCGCCGGCAGCTTGGCGGGCCGGCCGCTGCGCAGGTTGACGAAGGCCTGCTGCATCGAGGTGGCCCGGATCTGCGCTTCCTCGTCGCTGTCGGCGGCGAACACGTTGAAGCCCAGCATCACGTAGGGCTTGGCCAGATGCACCGAAGCCTTGAAGGTGTCGCGGTACAGCGCGATCGCCTGCATCATCTGGGCCGGTGCGAAATGCGAGGCAAAGGCATACGGCAGGCCGAGCATCGCCGCGAGCTGGGCGCCGAACAGGCTGGAACCCAGGATCCAGACCGGGACCTTGGCGCCGGTGCCGGGCACGGCCCGGATGCGCTGGCGCGGCTGGTCCGACAGCAGGTCCATCAGTTCCACCACGTCGCGCGGAAACTCGTCCGCGTCGCTCAACAGGTTGCGGCGCAGGGCTTGCGCGGTGGCCTGGTCGGAGCCCGGCGCGCGGCCCAGTCCCAGGTCGATGCGGCCGGGGTAGAGCGCCTCCAGCGTGCCGAACTGTTCGGCGATCACAAGCGGCGAATGATTGGGCAGCATGATGCCGCCGGCGCCGACGCGGATGGTGCGGGTCCCGCCGGCAACGTGGCCGATCAACACGGCGGTAGCGGCGCTGGCGATGCCGGGCATGCCGTGGTGCTCGGCCAGCCAATAGCGGTTGTAGCCCCAGCGCTCGGCATGCTGGGCCAGGGACAGCGTGTTGCGAAACGACTGGGGCGCATCGCTGCCTTCGGTGATCGGGGAGAGGTCGAGGACGGAAAAGGGAATCATGGTGATCAGGTGGGGGCGTCGTCGGCCGCTGCAAGCTCAGCCTCACCCCGGTATGCTGGGTCGATGAGCATAGCCGTTCCGCGCCGGATCCTGCCCGTGATCGTCCTGTCGCAGTTCGCCGGAACCTCGCTCTGGTTCGCCGTCAACGCCGTGATGCCTGATCTGCAGCGAGCCTGGGGCCTGCCCGCCGCGGCCGTTGGCATGCTCACTTCGGTGGTGCAACTGGGCTTCGTGGCCGGCACCCTGGTGTTCGCGCTGCTGATGCTGGCGGACCGGTTCCGGCCCCAGCGGGTATTCCTGGTCTGTGCGTTGCTGGCCGCCGCGCTCAATGCCTGCGTGGTGTTGGCGCCGGGGCGGTTCGACCTGTTGCTGGTCCTGCGGTTCGGCGTGGGGTTTCTGCTGGCCGGGATCTACCCGGTCGGAATGAAAATCGCCGCCAGCTGGTACCGGCAGCGGCTGGGTGCGGTGATGGGTGTGCTGATCGGGGCACTGGTGCTGGGCACGGCACTGCCGCATGGCCTGCGGGCGCTGGCCGGCGATGGCGCCGCGGCGGCCGGCGACCTGCCGCCTTGGCAGTGGGTGGTGCTGGGCGTGTCGGCGCTGGCGGCCTTGGGCGGTATCGCGACGGCCTGGCTGGTGCCGGTCAATCCCGATGCCGTCGCCGGCGCGCGCATGACGCCCAGGGCGTTGGCGCTGATCTGGTCGGACCGGCGGCTGCGCGCCTCGGTGTTCGGCTACTTCGGCCACATGTGGGAGCTGTATGCCTTCTACGTGCTGGTGCCGCTGGTGCTGGCCACCCGGATCAGCGGCACCGCCGTCAGCGCGGCAGCGTTCTGGGCAATCGCGGCGGGCTTTGCCGGCTGCGTTGCCGGCGGACTGCTGGTGCGGCGCTTCGGCAGTGCCAGCGTGGCCCAGTTCCAGCTCGCCACCAGTGCTGCCTGCTGCCTGGCCGCGCCGCTGATGCTGGCCGCGCCGTTGCCGCTGTTCATGGTCTGGCTGTTGCTGTGGGGAACCACCGTGGTCGGCGATTCACCGCAGTTCTCGACCTTGACCGCGCAGAACTCGCCGCCCGCCGTCGTCGGCAGCGTGCTCACCTTCACCAACTGCATCGGCTTCGCGATCTCGGTGGTGAGCATCGAGCTGTTCGTGCGTGCGGCTCAGGTCTGGCCGCTGGCGGCGTTGCTCCCCGGACTGGCGCTCGGGCCGCTGGTGGGCCTGTGGATGCTCAGGCCGCTGCTACGGTGAGTTCACTCTGAAAATCGCGCGGGCGATTTTCGGAGTGGTTCTGGTCAGCGCGATGAGGACCGGCAAAGCCGGATACTCACCGCGAGGGCGACTGCGCTCCATGTTATTGCGCGCAGTCGATGTGCCACTGCGTGGGACCATCGCATCGTGGACCGCGCGGAGCATCGCGCAGCGCGGTCTCTCTTGTGGGCAGGATCCGGCTCTGCCGGTCCTGGCCACACCGTTCAAACCAACTCGGAAAATCGCTCAGCGATTTTCCGAGTTAACGCGCGACGAGCACCGGCACCGGCGAGTGGGCAACCACCTGCGCGGCCACGCTTCCCAGCATCAGCCGGCTGATTCCGGTGCGGCCGTGCGAACCCACCACCACCAGGTCGGCATGGCTTTCCTGGGCCATGTCAACGATGCCGCGCATGGCGGTCACATCCTCTACCAGCCGCACTTCGAGGTCCACCGGCGGCTCGGAACGCTTGCACAGCGCCTCGACCTTGGCATGGGCCTGCGCGGCATGTTGCTGCGCCGCGGACATGTAGGCCTGGAAACCCATGGGATTGGTTTCGCCGATTCCCAGGTAGGGGTATGGGTCCACCACATACAGCGCGGTGAGTTTGGCGTGGTGGATGCGGGCGAGTCCGACGGCCAGGGTGGCCGCGTGTTCGGACGCCGCGGAACCGTCGGTGCCCAGGAGGATGTGCTTGAACATGGAAAGCCTCGAGAGGAGTTGGCAGGTACGCCGGTAGCCATCGTGCGACCGTGCGGCCCCGACCCCATTGACTTTGGTCAAGCGCCGGGCAGTTGGCCAACCCTACAGTCAAAGCGCCCTGCGTCTTGCCGTCCGCGGCTTGCGGCGCTACGCTCAGCCCAAGGCAGGACCCCCATGAAGCCGAATGATCCGCTGCAGCAACCGGTCGACATGGCCACGCCGCTGAACAGGTTCTCGCAGTGCCACGCCGGCATCGCGAGGCAGCTGCAAGCGCTGACTGACCTTCCCCGGCTGCTGGAGGCCGCGGCACGGGCGCGCGAAGTCGCCACCCGCACCGTCGCGGTATTGAAGGGCGGGGTGCTCGAACACCATGCCGAGGAGGAGCGCGACCTGTTTCCCACCGTGTTGCGCAGCGCCGTTGCGGGCGAGGAACGCGACTGCGTGCAGGTCATGGTCCATCGGCTCACCGCCGAACATCGCGAACTCGAGGCGCTCTGGAAGAAGCTGGAACCGGCCGTCAGGGACGCGGCGCGCGGCAAGCCGGCCGTGCTGGACGCCGGCGTGGCCGCGGAGCTGGCGCAGCGTTACCTGGCCCACGCGCACTACGAGGAGGAGTCGTTTCTGCCGCTGGCCGATACCATCCTGCGGCGCAATGGCGACGACATGGCCGAGCTCGGCCTTTTGCTGCACCTGCGGCATGCGCCGCGGCCGATCGGCTACCTCTGAACGCGCCGCGCCGCCGTGCGCGCGCTACGACTGGCGGCGTCCCACCAGCACCGGCTGGTCCCGGTACCACTCGGGCATCATTGACTTGAGGTTGGCGATCTTGGGCCGGTCGAACGCCGCAATGTACGGTGAATCCGGGTGCAGCGTCGCATAGTCCTGGTGATAGTCCTCGGCCGGATAGAAACCGTTCAGGGGCGCGAGCTGGGTGACGATCTTGCGCGGGAACACCTTCGCAGCGTCCAGCTGCGCGATGTAGCGCTGCGCCACATCCTGCTGCTTTGCATCCGAGTAGAAGATCGCCGAACGGTATTGCGGGCCGGCGTCGGGTCCCTGGCGATTGAGCTGGGTCGGGTCGTGCGCGATCGAGAAGTAAATTTGCAGCAACTTGCCGTAGCTGATCCGGCTGGGGTCCCATTTCACCTGCACCGCTTCAGCATGACCGGTGGTGCCGCTGCCAACCGTCTCGTAATGAGCCGAGGCCGCGGGACCGCCCGCATAGCCCGAGACGGCGCCGAGCACGCCCTGCGTGTGCTGGAACACCGCCTGCACGCCCCAGAAGCAGCCGCCGGCAAAGACGACGCTTTGCACCGCGCCGGGTGCCGCCGGTTGCGGGTCGAACGCGGGCGGCGGCAGCTTCACCGCCGGCTCCGCGGCGGCGCCAGGCGCCAGATAGGCAGCGGCCACGACCACCAGGCCAGCCGCGAGCGCAAGCAGCTTGCCGGAAACCAGGCCGGTGGCCTGGGCGGGGCGCCGAGTGGGACGATCTGTGTTCATGTTCGCCTTGCCGTTGAGCCTGTGCGTTCCGCAGGCCATCCAGGATACAAGCTCAGGACGCTGTGCCGACCGCGCCGTGCAAAGTCCCCGCTCGCGTGACAAGATTGAGCCGGAGGATCGCATGACCCCAACTGCATCCGTCCGTTCACTCGCCGTCCTGACGGTCCTGGTTGCTGCACTGACCGGCGGTTGCGGCGCCGCGCCCGACGATTCCCCCACGGAGCAGATCCAGGACCAGCTGGTGGGCACCTGGCTGCGCGAGTACCAGGACGAAGCCACGGTGGTGCGCCGGATCCTGGTGCTCGAGCCTGGCGGTTCGTTTCTCGAAAAATCGACTGTCACCAATGGCGAGACCGTGGTGGCCGGGCACGAGGGCGAGGGCGTATGGCTGTTCGATGGCACGAATCTCAAGCGCCACTATCGGCGAATGGACGGGCGTGCGCCGTCGGCTCCGATCGTGCCTTTCGCCACTTTCGCCGTGCGCTTTTCATCGCACAACGAGTTCGTCGGCGTGGACAACGTCCACAAGATCGAAGTGCGCTACCGGCGCGTGGCCGATGGCACCGTGCCTTAGGTCGTTCGCGGCCGATCGGTGGATGCCGACCCCGACCGTCGGTGCCTGCCGACAGGGGCAGCGGCCATGGGCGCTACATTCGGTTATCGCTTCCACGAGGGCCTGGCCATCATGCGATCCATCGAAAACTTGCGTCGCCTCTGGCCGGCGCCGTTGTCGGCACTACTCGCCGCGCTCGCCATGACAGCCGCACCGCTGCCGGCATCCGCAAAACGGCCCTCACCGGGGCCGCACCAACCCATCGCCGTCGTACCCGTGTCCGCGGACCCGACGGCGCAAATGGAGCGCCTCAATTCGGACGACGCGGTGCCGGTGCTGGCGGCCGGCTCGCGTGGCGCAGCCGTTGTGCGCGCCCAGATCCTGCTCGACCGGTTCTGGTTCTCACCCGGCGAGATCGACGGCCAGTTCAGCACCCACATGGCGCGGGCGGTGTCCGCATTCCAATTGTCGCGGGGTCTCCCGACCACCTCCAGGGTCGACAGCGCCACCTGGGCCGCGCTGCAGGAAGGCCAGGGGGCTGCTTTCGCGACTTATGCCCTGACCGAGCAGGACCAAGGTCCCTACACCCGATTGCCGGCTGACCCGATGGAGAAGGCCAAGCTGCCGGCGCTGGGCTACCAATCGGTTGAGGAAGCCCTGGGCGAACGCTTCCACATGAGCCCCAGGCTGCTGGTCGACCTGAACCGCGGCCGGCCGCTGCGCGCGGGGGCGCAGATCATCGTCGCCGACGTGGGCAAGCCCGACGCGCCAGCCCCGCATGCGACCTCGGTTCGCATCGACAAATCAGACAAGATGCTTTATGTGATGGGCGAGGGCAACCGACTGCTGGCTGCCTTTCCGGTCAGCTTCGGTGGGCGGCGCGATCCCTTGCCGCTGGGCCGCCTGAAGATCACGAGCGAGGTGATGAACCCGGACTTCACCTATGACCCGCAACTGTTGAAGACGGCCAGGTCCACCGACAGCAAGGTCCGGTTGCCGCCCGGCCCCAACAACCCGGTCGGCGTCATGTGGCTGGGGCTGAGCAAGCCGCACTGGGGCATTCACGGCACCAGCGAACCCTCCAGAATGGCCCGTGCCGACACCAACGGCTGCGTGCGCATGACGAATTGGGACGTGATGCGGCTCGGGACACTGGTCAAGCCGGGCCTCGCGGTGGACGTGCAAGGCTGAACCCGTGCATCGGAATCGCAACGGCACGTTCGCAAAGCACGGGTTGGGCCCCGGCTGGCTTGCAGCCTGTGCAGCCCTGACAGCGGCCTTGTCCGGTGCGTGCCAGGGCCAGGAAAGCCGTGCCATTGGCCCGAGAGGGAAGGAGAGCGCGGGCATTGAGGCCGCGGCGTCAACCGATGACGGCGCAGCCCTGCTCGCGGCCCGGCCATTGATGCTGCCGGTCGAAGGCGTGGCGCCATCGGCCCTGGTCGATACCTTCAATGAGGGGCGGCCCGGCCATCGCCACGAAGCGATCGACATCCTGGCGCGCCGAGGCAGCCGTGTGTACGCAGTCGACGACGGGAAGCTGGTCAAGCTGTTCACCAGCGTGCCGGGCGGCCTCACGTTGTACCAGTTCGATCCCGACGGCAACCTGGCCTACTACTACGCGCACCTGGATCGTTATGCCGACGGCCTGAAGGAAGGCATGCCGCTGCGCCGGGGCGACCTGATTGGCTACGTCGGCAGTACCGGCAACGCCGCGGTCGAAGCGCCGCACCTGCATTTCGCGGTGTTCCGGTTGGGCCCTCAGCGTCAGTGGTGGAAGGGCCAGCCCATCAATCCGTACCCCGCCCTGCTGCGCGCCCGTCCGGCGGGCTGAGGGCCGTCTGGGCCATGGGGTAGCGCCGGGCCAGTTCGAGGTACAGCAGTGCGCCGACGACGAGCGAGCCGGCAGCGATCTCCAGCGACAGTGCAAAGCCCCGGGCCGGCGTGCCGCTGCGGGCGATGAGCATGGCCGCCAGTGGCGGGCCGGCGATCTGGCCGACACCGTACATGGCCGTCAGCAGGCCCATCAGGCCGGTTGGCGACGCCGGCCGCAGGCGCCGCGCCTCGCGCATGGCAAAGAAGGTGATGGTGGTGAAGGGCAGGCCCAGCAGCAGGCTGCCCGCGACGAAGCCGGCCAGGGTGGGGCGCACGGTGCTGGCCGCGACGCCGGCGCTTTGCATGGCGTAGCAGGCCGCCAGCAGGTAGCGCAGATCGCCCGCGAACCGTATCCGGGTGGCCAGCAGCGCCCCGGCGACCACGGCGGCGCCGAAGATTGGCCAGAACAGGTCGAGCCAGGCCGAGCCGGGCAAGGCTTGGCGCGCGATCACCGGCAGGAAGGTGGCGGTGATGATGTAGCCGAAGCCAGCCAGGCCATAGGCCACCGTCAGCAATGTCATTTCGACGCCGCTACCTCCTGGCGCAGCGGTGGGTGCCGCCGTCGAACTCACGGCCTGGGCCGCAGGATCGTCCCGCGCGAAGACCGGCCACACCAGAGCGCTGAGCAGCGTTGCCAACACGCCGAACAGGAGCCAGCCGGCGGCGGCGGACTGGTGCCAATGGACCATCGCACCGGCCAGCAGGCCGCTGGCCACGATGCCGCCGCCGGGACCGGCATACATCAGCCCGCCAAGTGCCATGGCATCGCAGCGCGCCAGTTGGGCCAGGCACCATCCGGAGGTATAGAGAAAGACCACAGCGCTGGCCACGCCGGCGGCAAACCGCAGCAAAGGCCACAAGCCCGGCGATTGCAGGGCCATGCCCAGGGTCAACAGGCTGGTGGCGGCGAGTCCGGCCCGGACCAGGGCCGGGCTGTCCAGCGCGGGCAGGGTCGTGAAGCGGCGCCACAACCAGGGTTGCAGGGTGCACAGCAGCGCGCCCAGCAGGTAGCCGAAGTAGTTGGCACTGGCCAGCCAGCTCGCGCCGGGCAGGTCGACCACGCCGTCGGCCAGCATCATCGGCAGCAGCGGGGTGAATGCGAACCGGCCGATGCCCATGGCCACGGCCAGCGACACCATGCCGGCGAGGGCGACGGGGATGGGCTTGGAACTGGGATTCATGAAGCAAGCGCCGCGACGCGGTCGCTGCGGCAAGGCGCATCGTACTTGCCCAACCGGATACCCGGCACTAACATCGGCTGCAGCCCGACCGTGCCGGCGGGAACAACCTGGAGCACTGCATGCCGTACCTGATTGCCTCGGTCGAAGGCGTCGAAATCAAGAAGATCGACCTGCAGAAGGACCGCACCACGCTGGGCCGCCATGCGGACAATGACATCGTGTTCGACAACATGGTGGTGAGCGGCCACCACTGCGTGTTCGACCTGAAGGGCCTGGCCGATGTGTTCGTGGAGGACCTGAACAGCACCAACGGCACCTACATCAACGGCAAGATGGTCAAACGCCAGCGGCTGCACGACGGCGAGGTCATCGCGATCGGCAATTTCCGCGTCCGTTTCCACGCGGGATCGTCCAAGACGCTGGACTTTTCGGGGACCACCGCCATGCAGCTCGGCCCGGACGGCCAGGCGCCGCAGCTCAAGGCGTTCTTCAAGGTGGTCAACGGCTCGTCGGCCGGCCTGGAAATGCCGGTGCTCAAGGCCGTGAGCACCTTCGGCAAGCCGGGCGTGTCGGTGGTGGCGGTCTCGCACCGGCGCGACGGCTTCTATGTGGCGCACCTCGACGGCGACGACAAGCCGACCCTCAACGGCGACCGGCTCGGCGACAAGCCGGTGATGCTGGCCGATCACGACCTGCTGGAGATCAGCGGCACGCAGATGCTGTTCCTGCTGAGGGATTAGCCGGCTGCGCAATGCGACCCCGAACCGGCCGGTCGATGGCGGACTCATCCGCTGCGGCGCCGGCGGTGCATCTTGAACCGCCGGGCAGGGGACCGGCCGGTGCCCTTGTATTCGATGCGCACAGCCCCAGATTCCAGGCATGAAAACATCTTCCGTCACCCTCAACAAGAACCTGGCGCTGCTGGCCCAGGTTCTCGAGCGGCTGGAGCAGGGCGGACGCGCGATCGATGCCGATCAGTACCGCATGCTGGTCAGCCGGATCACCGACGAGCTCAAGGCCACGCCGCGCGATGCGGGGCTCGATGCCGTGCTGGAAGAGTTCCCCACGATGAGCGAGCTGTACGAGAACCTCAACTACGAGCACGCGGGCCTTTGCCGTTCGGCGCTCGAATCCGGCCTGGCCGCGGAAGCCGCCGCGTGCTCGGCGATCGCCGTGGCCCGGCGCGCGGCCTGAAGGAGCCCATCATGAGCGATGCGCTGCACGTGGTGTGTCCGCACTGCAACACCACCAACCGGGTGAAGCAGGGCGATCTGGGCAAGGGCCCCGACTGCGGTAGCTGCCACAAGCAATTGTTCACGGCGCATTCAACGGCGCTGGACGAGGCTGCGTTCGACCGGCACATCCAGCGCAACCAGATCCCGGTGCTGGTCGATTTCTGGGCCCCCTGGTGCGGTCCCTGCCGCCAGATGGCGCCGGCATTCGAACAGGCCGCGGCCCAGCTGGAGCCCCAGGTGCGGCTGGCCAAGGTCGACACGGAGCAAGCGCAGGCGCTGGGCGCGCGCTTCCAGATCCGCAGTATCCCGACGCTCGCGCTGTTCCTGAACGGCCGCGAAGTGGCGCGCCAGGCCGGCGCGATGGGCGCAGCCGACATCGTGCGCTGGACGCGTGCGCAGTTGGCCGAAGTCCGCTA
>JAAOZX010000073.1 GCA_012274225.1 Comamonadaceae bacterium
CCCCCATTCAGAAGTCGTTGTTCAATGGCCTTCGGATCCGCACGCGTCGTTGGGCCGGGTCGTACTCCAGGATCGCGCTGCCATCCGCTATCGCCGGATCAGCGAGCAGGTCGATTTCCTTGTCCAGGCCCATCACCCAGAGTGCGCGGCCATAAGCTCCGATGGCCGTGTCTGGGCCGCCGCGCTCAATTGCCTCGATGGTCGACCGGGACAGGCCGGCACGCTCGGCCAAGTCCACCTGGCGCAGCTTGCGACGCTGGCGCGCCTCGCGCACTCGCTGGCCCAGCGCCACGAATCGAGTAGCTACTTCAGGCGGGAGAGGTGCGAAACCGTGCGTGCCATCGACGACATTATTCATCGTAACGCATCTAATAGGAAGCGGCGGCTAATCCTCGTGGGTTACATGAAACGCGTCATAATGTTGCATGTAACGGCGTGGAGTGCGCAATGGCATCAGCAGCAGATCGGGTCCAAAAGCACAGGGAGAGCCTGCGCGCGGCGGGGCTGCGCCCGGTGCAGATCTGGGTGCCCGACACGACGCGGCCGGAGTTCGCCGCCGAGTGCCGGCGCCAGTCGCTCCTGGTGCGCGACGACCCGCTCGAGCAGGACACGCTGCAGTGGCTGCAGGGCGCTGCTGACACGCGCGGCTGGGCGTGAGGCGCGGCGCGCTGGTCACCATCGCCCTGCCTGGCGCCTATGGCAAGCCGCGGCCGGCCCTGGTCGTGCAGAGCGATCTATTCGGCGAGCATCCCTCTGTCACGGTGCTGCCCGTCACGAGCGAGCTGCGCGATGCGCCGCTGTTCCG
This sequence comes from Comamonadaceae bacterium, assembly GCA_012274225.1. Lineage (GTDB taxonomy): Bacteria > Pseudomonadota > Gammaproteobacteria > Burkholderiales > Burkholderiaceae_C > Ramlibacter. The sequence goes on from JAAOZX010000073.1 coordinate 806, forward strand.
CATACGCCTGGAGCCCGATGAGGACAACGGCCTGCATGCGCCCTCGGACGTGATGGTGGACAAGCCGCAGTCCGTGCCCCGGGCCAAGGTCGGCCAGGTGATAGGGCAGGTGAGCGACGAGCAGCTGTTGGCCATCAGCAAGTGCCTGGCGGTCTTCCTGGGCGTGCTCTAAGCCGGCGCGCCCGGCGTCGGCATACACCGCCTTCATCTGGGTTGAGCCGCCCCCTTCCCGCGATGACTCAGTGCTGGCGCGCCTATGTCGGGCAAGGCGCCCGTTTGGGGGAATGCCCAGGGGCAGGAATGTACGCGATCCGTCGTTCTTTTTAGCTTTTCCCTAGTGCTCAAGGGATGATTTTGAATGCTTACCAGCCTCCGAGCTCGACCAGAGGCCGACCCAGCCGTGGATCTCAACGCCGTTCAGCCCTGAAGCAGCAGGCGCGCAAACGCGGCGCCTGCTTCGACCGTACCGAGCGCGCCGCCAACGTCAACCGTCGCTTCACGATGTTCGATCGCCAGCACAGCGGTCTGCTCGATAGCGCGGGCGGCTGCGACAAATGCAGGGGCTTGGCGGCGGAGCCCGTGCCAGCCGAGCAATTGACCGGCTGAGAGTAGCAGCGAGAACGGATTGGCGACATTCTGGCCGGCGATGTCAGGGGCCGAGCCGTGGGCGGCCTGTCCCATCGCATAGTCGCGGCCGGCGTTGAGTGAACTGCCCAGTCCAAGACTTCCGGACAACTCCGCCGTCAGGTCGGACAGGATGTCCCCAAACATGTTGGTGGTGACTATGACGTCGAAGCGGTCCGGCGCCCGCACCACGTGCGCCATCATCGCATCCACGATGAAGTCGTCGACTCGCACATCGGGAAATTCGCGACCCACCTCGCGGCAAATATCGATGAACATGCCATCGCCGATCTTCAGCACGTTGGCCTTGTGCACGATGCTCAAGTGCCGTCTGCGCATTGTCGCCAGCTCGAACGCGGACCGAGCGATGCGTTCGCAACACTTTCGAGTGATCCGGCGCAGCGAGACGACCACCTCGGGGGTGATCAGCATCTCGCTGGTGCCCGATTCGATATTGCGGTCGGAGTAGAAGCCTTCGGTGTTTTCGCGCACGACCACGAGGTCGAAATCGGCCACCTTGATTGGCAGACCGGGATACGTTCGCGCGGGTCGGATGTTCGCGTACAGGTCCAATTCCTTGCGAAAGAATTTGGAGGGATTGATCTCCCCCTTCGCCTCGTCCTTGAAGTCATAGGTGGCCATCGGACCGAGCAGCAGGCCGTCGGCGGCCTTCACCTTGTGCAGCAGGGCAGGGGTTACCGTGGCGCCATGGCGTCGCAGGCTCTCGTGGCCCGCGATGTCGTGCTGGAAGGTGAGGTTGAGGTCGAAGCGTCTCGACGCGGCCTCCAGCACGTCGACGGTGGCCGCCATGATTTCGGGGCCGATTCCGTCACCGGGCAGAATGACGATATTCATGGGTGCTCGATCGTTGGTGTTGCAAAGGGATCCATGTCGCGCAGCTGCCCATTCTGAAACAACTGTCCAGCCAAACCCAGCCCGCGCGAAGACCTGGACGATGATATGCGTGCGGGCGATCCATCGCGGCTCCCCGCCGCTCGGTATCTTTTTGAAGGCAGGCCAATGAGTATTCAGCTGCATCGTGTTGTGGACATCCCGGCTCCGGGAGGGCTGGAGGCACTCGTGCTCGCGTCGCGTCCAGTTCCGCAGCCAGGCCCCGGCGAGTTGCTGGTGCGGGTGCATGCCGCGGGCGTGAACCTCGCGGACACGAAACAACGCCGCGGGGTCTACGACATGCCGGCTGGGGCGCCGACGGTGCCGGGCCTGGAAATCGCCGGTGAGGTGGTGGTTACCGGCCCCGGCGCGGTGCGCTTCAAGCCCGGGGACAAGGTCTGCGCTCTGGTCATCGGCGGCGGCTATGCCGAGTACTGCGTGGCCCCGGAAGGGCAGTGCCTGCCGGTTCCGGCCGGCCTGAGCATGGTGGAAGCGGCGGGGCTGCCCGAAACGGTATTCACTGTCTGGGCTGCAGTGTTCGAACAATGCAACCTTGGCCCTGGCGAAACCGTGCTCGTGCATGGCGGCGGAGGCGGCATCGGCACCACGGCGATCCAGATGGCACGTGCCGCCGGCGGGAGGGTCTTCGCGACGGCTGGCAGCGACGAGCGCTGCGCCCGCTGCACCGACCTCGGCGCGGAGATCGCGGTCAACTACAACACGCACGATTTCGGTGACGTCCTGGGCAGACACCTGGGACCGTCCGCGGTGGACGTCGTGCTGGACACCGTCGGCGCCCCTTACCTCGCGCGAAACCTCGAGTTGCTGGCCATCGAGGGACGGCTGTGCTACCTGGCAGGTGACGGTGGCCGCGAGGTCCAGTTCAACCTGATGGCGATCGTGAAAAAGCGCATCAAGATCACCGGCGCATCGCTGCGCCGACGCCCGATCCACGAAAAGGCCCGGCTCGCTGCGGCGATCGAGCATCGTGTCTGGCCGTGGATTGCCGCCGGCGCGCTGAAGCCGCAGATCGGATTGGTGGTGCCGCTGGAGCAGGTCGCCGAGGCTCATCGCGCGCTGGAGGAGCGCCGGGTCACCGGGAAGGTGATTCTGCAGGTGATCCAGCCGTGAGGCGACTTGCCTCGAGCAGGTCCCGCGCCCCGATTTCTGCGGCCAAAGTGGCGAGGTCCTGCCAGGTATCGGCCGGCAGGCGCAGCCCCTGCCGCAAATTGATCTCGGCGGCCCTGGCCTCGACCTCACCAGGATAGAAAATTTCGTCGAAGCCTTGCGCAAGCGGCTGCGACTTGATCTCGCGGATGAAAGCTTCGATGCGCTCGTCGTATTGGGCTTGGTCCATGAAAGCTTCCAGGTCCCACACAGTGAGAAAGTGGCCAGCGCCGCTCTTCTTGTCGAAGTGATACGGGCTGTTCACTGCGCTCAGGAAATGCGATCCGGACAGGACGCCCGACAACACGTCAACCAGCGCGGCGATCGCATAGCCCTTGTGCTGTGCCATCGGGAGAATCAGGCCCTCGATCGCGGCATCCGGATCCGTGGTCGGCGCGCCGTCGGCATCCAGTGCCCACCCCATTGGAATGGGCTCCCTTTTCTGCCGCGCCAGGTAGATCTTGCCGCGCGCCACGCCGGTGTTGGCCATGTCGAGCACGATCGCTGGCCGAGGTCCGGCCGGCGCCGCGATGGACCATGGATTCGTGCCGATGATTTTGCGCCTGGCGCCGCCCCACGGCGCCATGGCGGGCCCGCCGTTGGTGGCCAGCATCGCGATGCAGCCCGCGTGCGCGGCCATTTTTGTGAAGTACATCAGCGTGCCGAAATGGTTTGAGTGCCGTACCGTAAGCGCGGCGACACCGTGTTCCTTCGCCTTGGCGATTGCGAATTCCATCGCATAGTTCGCGACCACCTGTCCCACGCCATCGCGGGCATCGAGCACAGCTACGGCGCCCTTCTCGCGGATGACGTCGATGCGGGTTTGGGGCGTGATGACGCCGGCCTTGAGCCGCTCGAAATACCAGCGTGCGCGTAGCACGCCGTGCGACTGGTGGTTCCAGAGGTCTGCCTGCACCAGTGAATTTGCAACCACTCGCGCATCGGCATCCGGCAGTCCAGCGTGCGTGTACACGGCCTGCACGAACCGCTCGAGCGCTTCGGCGGCCACCGGAATTGCTGCGTTCATCATGATCTAGCAGCAGTGGAGCGCATAGCCACGCGCGCTGCCGGTGGGAGATACCCTAGGTTCGGCGATGTGGGGCACGGGCGTGACGGGTCGTCACATGAACACAAATTGCTTCATCGGGTTCGCTTGCATTGACCCGTCTTCCGGGGACTTTCACAATCGCCAACCATCTGGTTGACAACCGCGGGCGGAGCACTGTATGCGGATGAGGAAGACGGCGATGGACGCGGCGCGCAGGTGCGTTTTGTGTGCCGCAGTCGGGCTGGGATTGCTCGGCGTCTGCGCGATTGCGCACAGCCAGGAGGCGACGCAGAGCTGGCCCAGCAGGCCCGTGAAGCTGCTGGTGCCGTTCGCTGCCGGCGGGGGCACCGACGTTGTCGCGCGGCTGCTCGGCGCTGCCCTGGAGCCCGTGCTCGGGCAGCCCATAATCGTCGAGAACCGGATCGGCGCACAAGGCGCTGTTGGCGCGGCGGTAGTGGCAAAGGCGCCACCGGATGGATATATGGTGCTGGTGGGTTCCATCGGCACGCAGGCGGTCAATCAGTACCTGTACAAGAGCCTGCCTTACGACCCGGTGAAGGACTTTGCGCCGGTCACCGTGTTGACCAAGACCAATACCGTGCTCACGGTTTCAGCCAATTCGCCATACAAGTCGCTCGCCGAGCTGATCCAGTACGCGAAGGCCAATCCGGACAAGATCAATTACGCTGTGCCAGCGGTGGGCGACGCGGGCCATCTCGCTTTCGAGCAGCTGAAGTTCGATGCGAAGATCCCCGCTGTGGCAATCCCATACAACAGTGTGCCCGCGGCCATCACCGACGTGATTGGCGGACGCGTCGATTTCGTCGTCACTGCGGTCGTCGCTCAGAACGAGCTGATCAAGGCCGGCAAGTTGCGGCCCCTGGCCGTGACGGGCGCGGAGCGCTCGCCTGCCTTGCCGGACGTGCCGACGATCGCGGAATCCGGATTCCCCGGATTCGAGGCGAGCAGCTGGTCGGGCCTGTTCATGCCGGCGGGCACGCCGCCCGCGATTGTCGCAAAGCTGTCGGCGGCCGTGGACACCGTGTATCACCAGCCCGCATTCGTCGCGCAAATGAAATCGCGCGGCTTCGAGCTCGCCAATTTACCGCCCAGGGAGTTCGCCGATTTCGTGGCGGCGCAGCGGGTGAAGTGGTCAAAAGTCATCAGGGACGCGAACATCACCGCGGCGAATTAACGTGAGCACAGTTGATCTCTCGAACGAAGACCCGGTGGTGGTCTGGGGCGGCGGTGCCATCGGGGGCACCATCGCGGCGTATTGGGCTCGCGCGGGGGTGCCGGTGCTGATGGTGGACGTGGTGCAGGAGCACGTGCAGGCCTGCCGGACCGCCGGCCTGCAGATCGAGGGTTCGATCGAGAACTTCACAGTGCGCGTACCGTCGGCTACGCCCGAGGAGCTGCGGGGCCGCTATTCGCGCATCGTCCTCGCGGTCAAGGCGACGGCCACCGAGCAGGCAATGGACGCACTCGCGCCGCACCTTGCTCCCGGCGGCTTCGTGCTGTCCGCGCAGAACGGCCTCAACGAACTTGTGATCGCGCGGATCGTCGGCCCGCAGCGCACTGTGGGGTGCTTCGCCAACTTCGGGGCAGACTGGCTGGAGCCCGGCCGGATCATGTACGGCGGGCGCGGCGAAGTGGTCGTCGGGGAAATTGACGGCGCCGTGCGCGAACGGACCGTCGCGATGCACAAGCTGCTGCAGATCTTCGAGCCGAACGCGGTGCTTACCGAAAACATTTGGGGCTATCTGTGGGGCAAGCTGGGCTTTGCGGCCATGCTGTTCGCGACGTCGCTGAACAACGACGGCATGGACAACAACTTCGGAGACCCGAAGCGCTTTGCGGCCTTCGACCAGCTCGGCCGCGAGGTGATGGCCGTCGCGCGGGCGCAAGGCATCGTGCCCTTACCGTTCACCGGCTTCGATCCTGCTGCGTTCATGGAAGGCAGCCCCGAGTCGGCGGCGCGGGCCTCAATCGAAATTCTCTCGCAGCGGCGTCGCGGAGCGGCCAAGAAGCACTCCGGTTTTTGGCGCGACCTGGCTGTCCGCAAGCGCAAGACCGAGATCGACCCGCTGATGGGCAAGGTGGCGGAACTGGCACGCCAGTCGGGCATTCAGACTCCGGCAATCGACACGCTGATCCGGCTCGTCCACGACCTGGAGCAGGGTCGTCGCGAGCTCTCCTGGGACACCTTCGAGGTGCTGCTGGACGTGTGTGAACGCCAGCGAAATCCCACCGATTGAAAGCAGGGAAGACATGGCAGACAAGACATCGTTGGCGGGCCACTTCCGCTGCGCCGTCATGCTGGGCGTGGACTTTGACGGTCCGAGCCACGAGGTGGGCCGCGGCATCGCCCCGCAGGGAGCGCACTCGTGGGGGCGGTACTCCGCCCGGTGCGGCATTCCGCGCCACATCGAGATGCTGCAGCGGCAGGAGGTGCCGTGCACGTTTTTCGTGCCGGGCTACGACGCGATGTGCCATCCCGACACGGTAAAGGCCATCCACGCGGCGGGATTCGAGGTCGGCGCGCATGGCTGGCTGCACGAGGCCTGGGACATGCCGCCCGAAGAAGAGACCCCTCTGTTGCGGCGCACCGACGAGATCCTGCGCCAGCTCACGGGGAAGCCGGTGCTCGGCTGGCGCTCGCCGTCCGGCCGCAAGACCGCGAACACCATGCGTGTGCTCAAGGAGTTGGGCTACATCTACGATTCGAGCGACAAGGATTACGACCTGCCGTACCGCCTGCGCTTCGGTGCCGGCCGCGACGACTGGATCCTCGAGCTGCCAAACAACACCTACAGCCTGGACGACTTCCCGTTCTTCAAGTTCAGCTACACGCCGCCTTCGGAAGTGCTGGAACAATGGAAGTCGGAATTCAAGGCGATCTATGACGAGGAGCGTTTTCTCGTGCTGTGCGTGCATCCGCGCAGTGGCTGGGGCTCGGGAACCCCCGCGCGGACCTGGATCCTCGAGCAATTCATCATGCACCTGAAGCAGCACGACGGCGTTCGGTTCTTCTCATCGGCGCAATTCGCCCGCTGGTGCCTCGATAACCCGTCGGCCATCGAAGAGGTGCAAGTCCCATGAAGAATTTCCGCTGGCCCGACGGGGTGCGTTGCGCTGTGTTCGTCTCGATCAACTTCGATGCCGAGTCGTTCGACCTCAAGTCGACCAGCGAGGATCGCCTGTTCGGTCGCTTTTCCTATGGCCGCTACGGCGTGCGGGCCGGCCTGCCGCGCCTGCTCGCGCTGCTGCAGCGGCGGTCCATCGCTGCCACTTTCTTCGTACCGGGCGAAGATGCCATCCGGCATCCGCAGGCCTTGCGCGACATCCAGGACGCCGGGCACGAGATCGGCTGCCGCGCCTGGGATCTCAAGCCGCTGTCCACGTTGGGGGCGCTGGAGCGGGGCGCCATCGGCAAGGGCCGCGATGCGCTGGCTCAGATCTGCGGCGTTGCGCCCACGGGCTTTCGCGCGCCCTCGGGAGAGCTCAGTTCGCAGACGCTGCGCATCCTCAGCGAGATGGGATTCAGGTACGACTCGTCCTTCCAGGACGACGACCATCCGTACCTGATCGCGTCCGCGCAGGGCCAGACGCTGGCCGAAATTCCCACGGTCTGGTCGCTTGACGATTCGCTGGTCATGTCGGCGCGCCACACGCATGCGCGACTGATGAAGATCTGGCGCGAGGAATTCGACTCGCTCTATCGGGAAGGCTGTCTCGTACCGTTCACCGTGCACCTGCGCGGAGACGTCGGGCTGACGCGCGCGGCGCGCATCGCGGTCCTCGAGGAACTGCTGCAGTACATCGCCGCGCAACCGGGCGTTCGGTTCATGACCGGTGCCGAACTGGCGCAGCACACGCTGCAGGCCGGCCTCGCGCCGGAAGTCGACCCGGTGCAGCAGCACGAGGAGACGCTGAAGGTCACGCCGTACCGCGGCGACTTGGCGGTCAAGCCGCTCTAACCGGCTTCAGTGGCCGCAAAGGCGCGTTGGGCCGACTGATCCATCTCGATGGAGTAGGTCGCGAAGCGGCTGTTGAGCGCCGGCAAAGGCGCGATCTCCAGGTGGCCGCGCGCCGGGTCCATCAACACCATCGCGACGGTGGCGCTCAGGTTGTTCTCCACCGTCAGCCGCGGCGGCCGGCACACGGACCACGGCACCTGAAAATCGTCGAAGAACGCATTACGCAGACTATCCAGCGTGAGCCGCCCGCCCTCACGCTCAAGCAACTGTCGCACCCGCACGTCGCGGTAGAGCGAGTCGGGCGTGGTATTAATCCCCGTGTCCTTAAGCTTTGCGAGCGCCACCGGACTCTGGAAGTGATTCGCATGAACCAACATGCCTTGCAGCGGATGGACCAGGAAACTTTCATCGGGCGCACACTCGATATTGAGCGCAAAACCGCCGGCATGGCTGACCATCAAGTTGTTGGATGCGGATTTCGGCGTGCAATACACGGTGCGTAGCGCCAGCGCCAGATGCTCTGTCTCAAGCAGCTTGCGCCGCACCAGGGAAAGTGGGACGCCTTCTTGCGTGTAGTCTCGGTCACAGGAAAGATAGTTGCCGGTGACCGCGATGCCGGCCGAGTTCATGCCGGAACGGGCCAGCCCGCCAGCCTCGGTGAACGTGAGGATGTCCGGGCCGTCGTCGCGCCGGATTCGCAGCACCACGCCGGTCTCGGCGCACTCCTTGCGCCAGTCCCAGTTCTGACCGTGCAGCAGCCGACCGTGCGCCGTGACCTCGGGCATGAGGACGGCGCCGGTGCAACCGTCAGGGTCGGGGTCGGGCGCAACGATCTTGGGCGCCGGCTTGCTCATGCGCAGTATCTCGGTTCGCGCGTTCACCAGCGCCACATCCGCCAGTTCCACATCCGCCCCTTCGGAGATGCCGCGCATTTCCTCGAGGTACAACGGGTCGAAGCGTTCGATCCGGGGCAGAAAGCTGGTAGCCAGCCTGCGCACAGCGTTCGCATCGGCGCTCGCGCCACCGCCGTACAGGCTGATGCTGCGGCGGATGCGATCACGCGCCTGCCGTCCGTACTGCTGCCCGCGTTCGCGTGCGTCGCCAGACAGCTCAACGAGGGGGAAGAAGTCAATCTGTTCCATGGCTAGCATTGTCCTGAGCCGCTCCTGGATTGTCAAAAGGCGTACATTGGTAAGCGAAAAGGTCGTTGCGATGCGCCATCGTCTCGGTGGGCGTGCGGCAACTCCGGATTGACGCGATGCCGGTGCGCCAGGATCATCGACCGCGACAAAACAGGACCGGAACGAAGATGGCTCAGAGACTTCAGGGACGCAAGGTGCTGATCACGGGCGGGGCCTCCGGGATCGGATTCGAAACGGCACGTCTGTTCCTGCGCGAGGGCGCGCGCGTCGCGATCCTCGATCTCAACCCTGAGAGGCTCGATCAGGCCCGCACCGAACTCGACGGCTGTATCGCGATCCCAGCCGACGTCACGTTGGAAGCGCAAGTCACGCAGGCGGTGAGCGAGGCGATCGAGCGGCTGGGCGGACTCGATGGGGTGGTGAATTCGGCGGGCATCAGCTTTTGGCGCAGTTTCGACGACATCACGTTCGCCGAGTGGCGCCAGGTCCTCTCCGTGAACCTCGACGGCCCCTTCCTGGTGTGCAAGGCGGCCTGGGCCGCCCTGAAGGCCGCCAAAGTCTCGACCATTGTCAATGTTGGGTCCGGCGCCGGACTGCAACCGCGGCGCAATTTCAGCGCCTACTGCGCGTCGAAGGCGGGCCTCGTGCTGTTCACCAAGTCGCTGGCAATGGACGGCGCGGACGCGGGCATTCGTGCAAATGTGGTGTGCCCCGGAATCGTGATGACCCCGCTGGTGGAAAAGAACCTACTTGTGGGCGGCGACCGTGAAGCGGCCTACGAACGCTACATTTCGCGCAACCTGATGCATCGCTTCGGCTCACCCTCCGAAGTCGCCGATGCGATTGCCTTTCTGAGTTGCACGGAATCCTCCTTCATGACGGGCTCGGCACTCAGCCTTGACGGCGGTTCCGTCTTCCACTAGGCACAACACATGGCACGGATTGCAATCGGCGGGTTCCAGCACGAGACGAACTGCTTCGTGAACTCGAGAACGGATTTTTCATATTTCGCCTCGCACCGGGACCGGCCGCCGCTGGTGTACGGCGATGACTTGCTCAAGTGGCTCACAGGAAACAGCTTTGCCATGGCCGGGTTCATCGAGAAGATGCGCGAATCTCAGCAGCTCGTGCCGCTGCTGTGGACCAGCGGCGGCGCCGGCGGCATGGTGACGCGTGACGCCTTCGAGCGGATCGCCGGCAGCATGGTTGGCCTGCTGTCGCAGGCGATGCCGGTCGACGCGGTGTATCTCGACCTGCACGGCGCGATGGTCACTGAGGACTTCGAGGACGGCGAGGGCGAATTGCTGCGCCGCATCCGGGCCGCGGTCGGGGAGGACGTGCCGATCGTCATCAGCCTCGACTACCACGCCAACGTCACGCCGGAGATGGTGCAGTACTCGGACGGTCTCGTCGGCTACCGCACGTACCCTCACGTGGACCGGGTTGAAACCGGCGAGTACGCCGCCCTCATCGTGGATGCCTTGCTGAAACGCGGCCGGCCGGCGGGTAGGGCACTGCGGAAGCTCCCGTTCCTGATTCCGCTGAACGGGCAGTGCACCCTTGTCGATCCGTCGAAACATGTCGTCGACCTTTCGCGGGTGCTGGAAGGGGAAGTGGTGAACCTGTCGTATCTGGCCGGTTTCCCGCCGTCGGACCTGCACTGGTGCGGGCCAGCCGTAATCGCACACGCCTGGACCCAGGCTGCTGCCGACCAGGCCGCGGACTCGATGTTCGCCGCGATCATGGGGCGCGAGAGCCAGTTTGCCGAGGAGGTGGTCTCGCCGGAGGAGGGCGTGTCCCGGGCGATCGAGATCGCACGCGGCGCCACCCGCCCGGTCGTGATCGCCGACACGCAGGACAACCCGGGCTGCGGCGGCACCGCCGACGCGACCGGCTTGCTCAAGGCGCTGGTTGCGGCCGATGCACAAGGTGCCGTGCTGGGATTCCTCTGCGACGCGGACGCAGCGAAAGCAGCGCACGGGGCGGG
>JAAOZX010000403.1 GCA_012274225.1 Comamonadaceae bacterium
CAGGAAGGGTTGGCCGCCGGTGATCGTCCGCTCGGCTTCGCGCGAGACCGGGTACTCGCTGTGCTCGATGGTGGGAAAGCTGCCGGCCCGGTTGAACCAGCCCGCCGGCGAGTGCAGGTCGCGCGCCGCCTGCGCGAACAGCTGCAGCAGCGCCGGATGGGTGTGCTCGCGCGTCAGCAGCGCGGTGGTGGTCGCCACGAGCCGCAAGTCGTCCGCCGGCAGGTCGTGCGCCAGATCGACCACCCCGCGCGGCAGCACCACCGGCGTCAGGAACGGAAAGCGCTTTGAATACGCCTCGCTTTGCGCGAAGTCCATCAGCCTGATGCCGGGCGTCTGCAGCAGCATCTGCACCATCAGCGATTCCGGCGCCGAGGCGAACACCAACGCGTCGATCTCGCCGGCCAGCAGGGCCATGGTGGCCGGGGTCTGTTCGAGCTGGCTGAGCACGATGCGGCCCGCGTCGATGCGGTTGGCCTCGAACAGCTTGTCGATCAGGCGCGGCACGCCGCTGCCGGCCGTGCCGACGTTCAGGCGCAGGCCCTGCAGCTGCGACAGGGCCGACAACCGGGCCTGGGCATTGACCTTGCGGGCCGCCTCTTCCCGGTAGAACAGCCAGACCGGCTCGACGAACAGGCTGCCGAGCGATTCGATGCCGCTTTCCTCGCCGGTCGCCCGCTCATTGCTGCCGCCCTGTACGAAGCCGAGGTCGGCCTTGCCCTCGCGCAGCAGGCGCAAGTTGTCCGAGGAGCCCTGGCTGGACAGCAGCACCACATCGATTCCGTTGCCGGCCAGCGCCTTGCGGTAACGCTGGCCGAACTGGTCGTACGCACTTTGCGCCGGCCCGGTCGCCAGCGTCACGCGCTTGGGTGGCGTCGGATCCAGCCACAGGTAGGCCAGCACCAGCAGGGCGATTGCGAAGGCGGCGACCGGACCGGCCGAAACCAGCAGGTCGCGCAGCGACAGCAGGGTGTAGCGAATGGCCTTGGGCATCGTGTCAGAGGTCCCCGGCCGCCGGCAGCTGCAATTCGCCCAGCTGCAAGGCCCGCGCAGCGCGCACTGCCTGGAGCACCGCGAGCGCCGTGACCTCCGCGGCCATGGTGGCCAGCGCCATCATGCCCAGCTCCTTGCCGGCACGGCCGGTGCCCAGGGCAAACAGCGTGTCGCCGTCGGATAGGGTGTGGACCGGGTTGATGCTGCGGGCCAGGCCGTCGTGACCCACCGTTGCCAGGCGCGAAGCCTGCGCCTTGGTAATGACGGCATCGGTGGCGATCACGCCGATGGTGGTGTTGGCGCCGGCCAGGACCTGCGTGAGCGGATCGCCGCGCAGCAGGGCGCGACGGCTGTCCAGCAAGGACTTGCCGTCGGGCGTTCGGGCGCCTGCGACGATCTGGCCGGTGCCCGGATCGATGACGTCGCCGAGCGCATTGCAGGCGACCAGCGCGCCCACCGTCACGCCGTCGATCGTCAACGATGCGGTGCCGATGCCGCCGCGCATCGCGCGATCCATGCCGAAGATCTTGCCGATGGTCGCGCCGGCGCCCGCGCCCACGTTGCCTTGCGCCGGCGGCCGGCTCGACGCCAGCTCGCACGCGCGGTAGCCGCTGTCCGCGTTCGGCCGGATCGACGGATCGCCCACCATCAGGTCGAACAGCACCGCGCCCGGAACGATCGGCACGCGCACCGGCCCCGCCGGATAACCGATGCCTTGTTCTTCCAGCCAGCGCATCACGCCCGCGGCGGCGTCCAGCCCCCACGCGCTGCCGCCGGCCAGAAGAATGGCGTGGACCCGATCGACCACGTTGGTGGGCGCCAGCAGGTCGGTCTCGCGCGTCCCCGGCGCCGCGCCGCGTACGTCGACTCCGGCCACGGCGCCGTCGCGCACGATGACCACGCTGCATCCGGTGGGTCGCCGGTCGTCGGTGAAATGGCCGACCTCGACACCGGCGACATCGGTGATCGCGCCAGCGCCGGCGGGTCGGACAGCTCGGGGCGCGGGCGGAGCGGGACGGGTCATGCAAGGATTATCCATGCCCCATCGCCGCGGCCGAACGCTCGGACGATGTGTTTGCAGGACGCACGAGAAGTCCGAGGAATACCGGACTGCATCGCGGCCTGCCACGCCTTCACGTCAGCCGCCGGCCCGGTCGGCATCACTGGCGGCGCGGAGGTGCTATTTCGCCCGCTGGATCGCCGTCACCGTCAGCCTGCCGCCGGGATTGGCCGCGACGAAACGGACCTTGTCGCCCACCTTCACCTTGCCCAGCAGCGCCGGATCGTTGACTTCAAACGCCATGGTCATCGGCGGCATGTCCAGGTTCTTCAGTGGGCCGTGCTTCAACGTGATCTTCTTGTTCTCCTTGTCGATCTTGCGCACCTCGCCCTCGCTCATCTCGGCCGATGACGTCTGGGCGACCAGGGTGGACGCGGCGGACTCGGCCTGGTGACCGTGGCCGGATTGCGCCTGCGCGACACCGACCAGCCCCGCTGCGGTAACGGTCACCGCGGCGATGAGAATGTGTTGCAGTGTCTTCACGGGTTGTTTCCTTGGTATGCTGATAAACGTAGGCGCTACGCCGGGGATTCTGTTCTATTCACCGGGGCTTCGCCGCTGGTGTGCTGCCGGTTCCCATGGGCCAATGCGGCAGGGCGCCCACGCTGGCCCGGGCTGCGACGATTGAAATCCACTTTGCCAATGGCATGCTTGACCTTTCTCAAACGGCTGGTGATGGAAGCGTTGGCCACCGCGTGGATGCGCCCGAGCGTCGTAGCGAAGGGGCGGCCGAACCGGCAGGAATTGTCCTACAGGAATTGCGTCGCTTTGACCGACACCGCGTTGACGCCGAGCTTCCTACAGTGGGTCTTCGCCGGCGCCGCTGGCGGTTTTTTCGAATGCCCGAGAGGAAGCAGCCATGAACGAAACCAGCGACAGCATCAGCAGCATGAACAGCACCATGAACGGCCCGAGCGGTTCCAGCGGAATCACCGGCGCCGATGGCACGGTGCGCCGCGTGGCGCAGAAGGCCCACGAAACCGTCGACAAGCTCGAGCAGACCCTCGGCTCGGGCACCGAGAAGGTCATGAATTGGCAGCAGGAATATGGCGAAATGGCGCGCGAACAGGTACGGAACAATCCGCTCACCGTGGTGGCCAGCGCGTTTGCCATCGGCTTTCTGTTCGCCAAGCTGATGCGCTGACCCGCGTCATGCCGCGGCGTTTCCGTTAACGGCTGCACGGCCGTACCATGAGGGACTGCCATTTGCAAGGAGTCCGCCATGGAGGCCAAGTCTCACTGGGAACGCGTCTATGCCACTCGCTCACCCGAAGCGGTGAGCTGGTATCAACCCCATGCCCAGCTGTCACTCGATCTCATCCGCCGGATCGGCGCCGGGCCGGGCACCCGCGTGATCGACGTCGGCGGCGGCGCCTCGACCCTGGTTGACGACCTGCTGGCGGCCGGCATCGCCGATGTGACCGTACTCGATATCTCGCCCGCGGCCCTGCTTCTGGCCCGGGAGCGACTGGGCGACAAGGCAGCCGGCGTGCAATGGATCACCGGCGACATCACCCGCGTCGAACTGCCTCACGCCGCCTACGACATCTGGCACGACCGGGCAGTTTTCCATTTCCTCACCGAGCCGGCCGACCGCGCTGCGTATGTCGAGCAGGTGCGGCGGGCGGTGCGTCCGGGCGGTCACGTCATCGTGGCGGCCTTCGGGCCGGAGGGTCCGACGCAGTGCAGCGGCTTGCCGGTGGTGCGCTACGAACCCGGCGAGCTGCACGCGCAATTCGGCGGACGGTTCGAGCTGGTGGATCACCTGAGGGATGTGCCGCGCACCCCCCGCCGGCGCAGTCCAGCAGTTCGTTTACTGCCATTGCGTGCTGCATTGATGCGTGCTGCGGCCTCGATGCCCGGTTCGGGACTGCGTCGATGAAACCTTCGCTGCCGTTGCCGCGCGGCGTGCTGGCCAGCCTGGCGGCCGCGCTGCTGTTCGGCGCCGGGACGCCCCTGGCCAAGTTGTTGCTGGTGCAAGCGACTCCCTGGCTGCTGGCCGCGCTCCTTTACCTGGGCTCGGGCCTGGGGCTGGCCCTGCTGCGCCGATTGCGCGGCGCGCCACCGGTCGCGTTGCCGCCGGGCGAAGCTCGCTGGCTGGCCGGCGCTGTGCTGGCCGGCGGCGTGGCGGGGCCGGTGCTGTTGATGCTGGGCCTGGCCCGCATGCCGGCTTCGGCGGCGTCGCTGCTGCTCAACGCGGAAGGTGTCTTCACCGCGTTGCTGGCGTGGTTCGTATTCCGGGAGAACGTCAATAGCCGCGTCGCGCTCGGGATGGGCGCGATCGTGGCCGGCGGAATCGTGCTGTCCTGGCCAGGACAAGCCAACTGGGCGGGCTGGCAGCCGACGCTGTTGGTGGCGCTCGCCTGCCTCGCCTGGGCCGTCGACAACAACCTCACGCGCAAGGTTTCCCTCGCCGATGCGTCCTGGATCGCGATGGTCAAGGGCCTGGCCGCGGGCGCCACCAACCTGGCGCTGGCGCTGATGCTGGGCGCCACCTGGCCTGCGCTGCCGGTGGTGGCGGCCGCGGCAGCGGTCGGATTCGCCAGCTACGGCGCCAGCCTGGCCCTGTTCGTGGTCGGCCTGCGCGAATTGGGCACGGCCCGCACCGGGGCGTATTTTTCGGTGGCACCGTTCTTCGGGGCCTTGCTGGCGATCGCCCTGTTGGGCGACGCGATCAGTGCGCCGCTGTTGATTGCCGGCGCACTGATGGCGCTGGGCGTAGCGCTGCATCTGTCGGAGCGCCACGTGCACCGGCATGCGCACGAGCCCATGACGCACGTCCATGAACATGTGCACGGCGAGGGCGACCCGCACCACGATCACGTGCACCAGCCGCCGGTCGCGCCCGGCACCCGCCACAGCCACGAGCACCGTCACCCGGCCATGGTGCACAGCCATGCGCATTTCCCGGATGCGCACCACCGCCACGGGCACGGTCACTGAAGCGGGCGAACGACAGCGCTCGCTGGCTGCCGCGCTCAAAGCGCCGGTGCGCGGCGCGGGTGATGATGCGTGTCGAACCAGAGGGTGGCCAGGGCCAGCAGCGCGAACGGCAAACCGACCCAGGACAGACGCTCGAAGCCCAGTGCCTGGATCAGGGTGCCGCTCACGATCGCCCCGAGCGCGCTGCCCAGGTACAGCATGGAACCGTTCAGGCTCATGAGCAGCGCGGCCTGATGGGGCACGCGGGTGGTCAGCAGCACCTGTTGCGGCGACAGCATGCCGAAGCCGGCCACGCCCCAGGCCATGAACACCAGTACCGTCAGCACCGTGTGACCCTGGGTGAAGGGCACCAGCACCATCATCGATGCCAGCAGCATCAGTTGCACCCGCAGGGTGCGGACAGCGCCGAACCGGTCGGTCGAAAGCCCGCCGAGCACGCTGCCCGCCACGCCCGAAAAGCCGAACAGCACCAGCGTGAGCGACGGCTGCGCCGGGCTCAGCGGGTTCAGCGCGAGCAGCACCGGCCCTGCATAGGCGAAGACGCTGAAGATGGCGGCGATGTACAGCAGCGTGCGGGCCCAGACCCGCAGCACGAATCCCTGGCGCGCCGCGGCGCCCAGGCCGGCGAAGCTGGCGCCCGGTGCCTCGATGAGCGGAGGCAGCACGACCGCGAGCAGGGCCGCGACTGCGACGCACGCGCCGGCCACGAGCCAGACCGGGACGCGCCAGCCGTAGGTGAGTCCCAGCCACGCGCCCAGGGGGACGCCCAGTGCGTAGCTCAGGCTCATCCCGAGGAACGTGATGGCGAGCGCCTTGC
>JAAOZX010000404.1 GCA_012274225.1 Comamonadaceae bacterium
GCCCCTGCGCAGAAACGTCCGGGGTATTCGTAGCGTTCCTGGCTGGTTGTCCGTTACCCTGCGCCCATGAAGAAAAGCGCGGGGTTGCTGATGTACCGCCACGGCCCGGCCGGCGAAATCCAGGTGTTGCTGGCCCATCCCGGCGGACCTTTCTGGCGCGGCAGGGACGATGCGGTCTGGACGCTCCCCAAAGGCGAATACCTGGATCCGGAAGACGCGCTGGCGGCGGCCCGTCGGGAGTTCTGCGAAGAGACCGGCTTCGAGGTGACGCCGCCATTGCTCCCGCTAGGCGACGTCTCCCAGAAGAGCGGCAAGCGCGTCTCGGCCTGGGCCTTCCAGGGTGATTGCGACCCCGCCCGTTTGCAAAGCAACCGGTTCGAAATCGAATGGCCGCCCCGTTCGGGGCGCCGGCAAAGCTATCCCGAGATCGACCGGGTCCAGTGGTTCAGCCTGCCCGAAGCGCGGCGCAAGTTGGTGCCGGCACAGTGCGAATTGCTCGACCGGCTGGTAAATCTGGTCGGCTAGTTGCGCAGTTGGAGGGGGTCGCCATCATTGCCGTCACCGATCAACGCTCCCTGCTTGAAGATACCGCTGACGCGCATCGCCGGGACGCCATCCGCGCTGATCATCCCCTGGGCGAACACCATGTTGCGGGTGGTGCGCAACACCTCGCCTTCGCCCTGCACCCACGCGCCCAGCGCCGCCACGGCGAGGTAATCGGCCTGCAGGCTGATGGTCGGCAGGAAGCGCCGCTCCGTGGCGGCCTGGTAGATGGCCACGCACGGAAGCAGCATGTCCGCGAAGCTCGCCAGCATGCCGCCGTGGCAGATGTTCAGGGGATTGGTGTGCCGGGCCTCCACCCGGAATCCGAGCTGAAGCCGGTCGCCCTGCATCCGCGCGTAGAGCGGCCCATTGAGGGCCATGAAGGCGCCGCCGATGGAGGTGGCTTTGAATCCCGCGGGAACGTCGACTGCTTGCATCACGCAGGCATGCTAGTGGCAGCGCCCCGGGTTGCCGGTCCGTTTGGCGACAGCGCCCTGCGGCCCGCGCGGCCAGCCAACGGACAGCGCCCTTTTGTCGCCTTCGTGGCTGGGCGGGCGTCGCGCGGCCCCGATACTTGCAGCCAACCGGAGAGAGACATGGACATTCGAGGAAAGGTGGCGATCGTCACCGGCGGCGCCAGCGGTATCGGTGCCGGACTGGCCAAGCGGTACGTCGCTGAAGGCGCCCGCGGTGTGGTGGTCGCCGACGTCAACCTGGAGCGCGCGGAAGGCGTGGCCCGGGCGATCGGCGCGGTGGCCGTGCGCTGCGACGTCAGCCGCGAGGCCGACATCCAGGCGCTGGTCGCGACGACCCGACAGCACTTCGGTCAAATCGACATCTACATGTCGAACGCCGGCATTCTGGGCCATCCGGGCGGGATCGAGCTGGAAGATGCCCTGTGGGAAAAGATGTGGCTGATCCACGGGATGGCCCATGTGTGGGCGGCGCGCGCCGTGATCCCCCAGATGGTGGAACGCGGAGAAGGCTATTTCCTGGTCACCGCGTCGGCGGCGGGACTGCTCAACATCGTCGAATCGGCCCCCTACGGCGTGACCAAGCACGCGGCTCTGGCGTTCGCCGAGTGGTTGCGCATCGCCTACGGCCGGCGCGGCGTGCGCGTCTCCTGCCTGTGCCCCCAATCGGTCCTGAGCGACATGGTCACCGGCGACGGCGGCTCGGCCGGACACGACGGCATCCTCACGCCGGCGCAGGTGGCCCAGGAGGTGGTGACCACGATGCGCGACGAAAACTTCCTTTGCCTGCCCCATCCCCAGGTGGCCAAGTACTTCCTGAACAAGGCCCAGGACTACGACCGCTGGATCGGCGGGATGCAGAAGATGTATGCACTGCACATGGCCAAGGGCGGCTGAGGCGAGCTATCTGCCGAACAGACCCACCGCACCGATGACGATCAGGTAGATCGCGACGATGTAGTTGAGCAGGCGCGGGATCAGCAGGATCAGGACGCCGGCGATCAGCGCCGCGACGGGCCCGATGTGGGGAACGAGGTTCATGAGGACTCCATGGCGTTGCAAGAGGGGTGCCCGCCCGATTAGCAGCACCCGGTCGTCCAGTATCAGCTGAGGTGCGCTTTTTGCGTGTCAGCCGGCGCGCTGTCCTTCCAATGAGATGGCCCACTGCAGAGCTGCACGGTGGGCGCAAAATCGCAGCAGCGCGGCAAATGGGGATGGATAAGCGTGGCCCAGTTCTTCAAGACCAGCAAGGTGTGGGTGGTCGATTTCACCTACGACGGGCATCCCCGCCGTTGGCTGAAAGCCCTGCCGGCGGGGGCCGACGCCGCGGCCGAGATGGAGTCACTGCTGGGGGACCTTTACGGCGCGCGGACCCGGTTGATCACGGTGCGCGCCGCCACGCCGGACGAAGAGACACAGTACATCCGCGGCGACCTGCCCAGGAACATGTACTGTCCGACGGGCCGGCGGCCGGCCGGTCAGTAAAGCGCCGCGTCAGTCGCTGGTGCGCACCACGATGCGGCCGCGCACCTTGCCTTCCATCAGGCGTGCCGCGGCCTCAATCGCGTCCGACAACGGAATCTCCGTGGTGATCGCAGCCAGGCGCGCGGGATCGAGGTCCTTGGCCAGCCGGTTCCAGGCCTGCTCCCGCAGGGCCATCGGCGCCATCACGCTGTCCACTCCCAGCAGTGCGACGCCACGCAGGATGAACGGCATCACGGTGGCAGGCAGATCGTGTCCCTGGGCCAGGCCGCAGGCGGCGACGGCCCCGCCATAGCGGGTCTGGGCGAGCGCATTCGCCAGGGTCTGGCTGCCCACGGCATCCACGACTGCGGCCCAGCGCTCTTTTTGCAGCGGCTTGCCCGGGGCCGCCAATTCGGCGCGGTCGATGACCGCTGCCGCACCGAGCGATTGCAGGTACGGCGCCTCCGCGGCCTTGCCGGTGGCGGCGACCACACGATGACCCAGCGCCGAGAGCAGAGCCACGGCAGTCGACCCAACTCCGCCGGTTGCGCCCGTCACCAGCACCTCGCCATCGCCGGGCTTGACGCCGTGCCGCTCCAACGCCAGTACGCACAACATCGCGGTGTACCCGGCGGTGCCGATGGCCATCGCGTCGCGTGCGGTGAAGCGCGCAGGCCGGCGCAACAGCCAGGCGGATTTCAGCCGGGCGCGCCCGGCCAGGCAGCCCTTGTGGGTCTCGCCCACGCCGAAGCCATTGAGCACCACTTCGTCGCCGGCCTTCCAGGCGTCCGAAGTGCTGGCCA
>JAAOZX010000405.1 GCA_012274225.1 Comamonadaceae bacterium
TGGCCTGGGCATCGGTGCGCACCTGGAACGCTGGGACGTGCCGCCCGCGCAGATCCACGAAATGGACTGGTGGGATCATGTGCAGGTGCGCGGCGTAACCATCCACTGCACGCCGGCGCGCCACTACTCCGGACGCAAGGGCATGGACAACTCCACTTTATGGGCGTCGTGGATGCTGAAGGGCCCGCAGAACTCGGTGTATTTCAGCGGCGACTCGGGTTATGCCGGCCACTTCCGCGAAGTGCGCGAGCGGCTCGGCGCGCCCGAGCTGGCGCTGATCAAGATCGGCGCGTACGGCGCCACCTGGCTGGACATCCACATGGATCCGGAATCCGCCGTGCGCGCGCACCGCGACCTGGGCGCGACCACGTTGCTGCCGGTGCATTGGGCGACGTTCAACCTGGCGTATCACGCCTGGGCGGAGCCCATCTTGCGCAGCGTGGCCGCCGCACGTGCGCAGGGCGTGCAGATTGTCACGCCCCGTCCGGGCGAGAAGTTCGAGTTCGGCGTGCCGTTCGTGAACAAGGCGTGGTATCTGAAGCCGTCTTGAACGGCATCGGCGTCTACCCCCGCCGACCGCCAAGTTAGCCCTCACGATGCAGGAATAGCTCGATGGTTCGAACAAAGGTGAACCCGAAGATGCAAAGAGCCCAGGTCAGGACAATGGCGTAAGGGCCGACATTCGGCGAGAAGGGGATTCCGGCGGCGTTGAACCAGAGGCTCGCAACCGCGACCGTTGAAACGGCATAGACGATCACAAGCCACAGGGGAAATCGGCCCGGCTCGATTGCACGGCGACGGCTGAATTGAATCAGGAGAAGGACGGTGAGGGTCGAAGCAGCGGCCGCACTGGACAGCCTCCACATGACAGCGTCGGGCATATGAAGGAGGTTCAGAAGTGTGGGAACCAAAGCCAGAGCGGTGACCGAAAGGCCACCTTCGATATAGAGGCGCACGAGGCGGAGGTGCCGATCGGAGAGCTCGCCGCCCAGTGCGCCCCGCAGGGTGACAACCAATGCCGAAAAACCGACAAATGACAACGAGAGGCTTGCGAGGTGCGAAAGGTAGTCAGATTCGGCCGATGTCATGATTGCACGCTCATAAGTATGTGCGTCCTGTCACTTCGTGGCGGCGCCGACAAGACACTCACCCGGCACCTCGAACCCACCAGGCGATTCGAAGCTGCGCAATGCGCCTTCCACTTCGTTCCACACGGACTCGCGTTCCTCCGGGGACAGGTGAGCCATCATGGCATTGAATCCACCGAAGGCTTCCCGGGCGACCCGCACGTACTCGGCAGAACTGGCCGCTCCATGCGGTACCGGCACGGCGCGAACCTCGGGGTCGGCGAAACCGGCTTGACGAAAGACGTCTTCGAGCACCCCGGGAGCGCCAAGGCTGAACGGTCCGGGTTGTCCCGGAACGGGAGGCGGAAGTTGCGCGCGCCGGCGGATGACGGAAGCGGGCATGGCGCCCCAACTGTTTCGATCGGGCGTGGAAAAGACCCCGACGGCGACCCGACCGCCCGCTTTCAGGGCACGGCGCCACTCGCGCAGCGCTGTCACAGGGTGCGGCATATACATCAGACCCAGCCGACACAGCACCGCATCGAAGGAAGCGTCAGGCAGTTCCAGTTTCTCGCCGTCCATGGCGCGGGTCTCAATCTGCTTGAGCCCGCGTTCACGAGCGACCTGGAACGCAAGCTCAACGATCCCTTCCGAGATGTCGGTCGCCAGCACGTAACCGCCAGGGCCAACTCGTTCGGCGGCACTGACAGCCGGTTCACCGGCACCGGCGGCGATGTCCAGGATGCGCTGACCTGGCTGAATCCGCGCCAGGTCGAGCATCTGGCGGGTAACTTCGCCATACCAACGATCCAGCGTGGGATTCCAGCGCCGCCATGCTGCGCCGTCCTTGTTCCATTGCTCCCGCTGCGCGTTCTTGTACTTCGCTGCGTCGAATGAGGGTTGCTGTTCGGCCACAGAAGGTCCTTCTCCCGGTTAGACCATCCAGGAATGCTTCGACTGCTCCCAGACCGAGTGCCAGTGCGTGCACTACGCGGTCCGTTGCATTGCCGCGTCTCGTCAAGAAGAGGCCACCTGGGTCACTTCGCTGGCTTCTTCGGTGACCTGCGCGCGGCGTCCAGCGTCGCGGCCTTTGTTGCGTGCTTCTCGGCGCGCGATTTGTGCGGCTTGGCCTTTTTGGTGTCAGCGGCATCCTTCGTTTCCTTCCTGACCTTCGGCTTGTCCTTGGCCTGGGGGTGATGCGTTCGCACCAGCCGGTCGACGGCGCTCGGCCTGGGCTGCAGCGCCTGCGCCTTGCGCTTGTCCCGCTCCTGCTTGAGCAACCGGCGCTCCTCAATCAGGGCGGACTCGGCTTCGGACGGCCCCTGGTCCGCCCCGCCCGTCTCCATCCGGCTCATCATCGCGCGATGCAGCGCTTGGCCGTTGGCCGAGATCCTCTTGGTCAACGTTGCAGTACGAATCGGCATTTGGCAGCTCCTCGTGGTGGTGAAAGGCCACTATAAGGCCAGCCCGTTGCGCGACGCCAGTCGTTTCCGCCATCGCGGTGCAGCAGGCGTATGCATGAGCTGACAATTGGGTGTCGCAGGCTGCACGGCAACGTTTTCTGGATATGGAGCACCGCATGCTCGGCCGGCGCATCGCGACCGAAAACGACGACTGAA
>JAAOZX010000406.1 GCA_012274225.1 Comamonadaceae bacterium
GCCCGGCGACCGCGAACTCATCGAGGGCGTCCTGGCGCTGCTGGCGGCGGATCGCGTCGATTACACGATTTTCTGGCGCCGGCTCGCGCGCCATGTGGCAGGGCAGGACAGCGGCGACAGCGTCCGCGACCTGTTTTTGCAGCGCGAGGCGTTCGATCGCTGGCTCGAGCAGTACCTCGGCCGTCTTCAAGAAGCCAATCGGGAACGGGCGGGCCGCCAGATGCTGGCAACCAATCCCAAGTACGTGCTGCGCAACCACCTGGGCGAGCTGGCGATCCGCGACGCGAAACTAAATGACACGGTCGCGGTCGAAGACCTGCTGGCGCTGGTGCAGTCCCCTTGCGACGAACATCCGGGGCACGAGGACAAGGCCGGCTTTCCGCCCGACTGGGCATCACAGATCGAAATCAGCTGCTCGTCATGACCTACCCGATCCAGAAATCCGAGGCCGAATGGAAGGCCCTGCTGGCGCAAAAAGGCGCCGAGCGCGGCGCCTTCGAGGTGACCCGCCATGCCGCCACCGAGCGTCCGTTCACCGGCAAGTACGAGTCCGTCTGGGCCGACGGCAGCTACCATTGCATCTGCTGCGGAGCCAAGCTGTTCGACTCGACCACGAAGTTCGACGCCGGCTGCGGCTGGCCCAGTTTTTCGCAGGCGTTGCCCGGCGCGATCAAGGAAATCACCGACGCCAGCCATGGCATGATGCGCACCGAAACCGTTTGCGCGCGGTGCGGCGGCCACCTCGGCCATGTTTTTCCCGATGGCCCTTCCGATACCGGGCTGCGCTACTGCATGAACTCCGCCTCGCTGGACTTCCAGCCCGAGGGGGCGGCCAAGGCCGACAAGAATCCATGAAACTGCTGCTCGATTTCTTTCCCATCATCCTGTTCTTCGTTGCCTTCAAGTTCGCGGGCATCTACGTGGCCACCGGCGTGGCGATCGTGGCCACCGTGGCCCAGATCGCCTGGTTACGGCACAAGACCGGCAAGATCGAACCCATGCAATGGGTCAGCCTGGGCGTGATCGTCCTGTTCGGCGGCCTGACCATTGTTTTGCAGAACGAAACCTTCATCAAGTGGAAGCCCACCGTGCTGTACTGGCTGATGGCGGGCACCCTGATGGCGGGCCAACTCGTCTTCAAGAAGAACCTGCTGAAGACCTTGATGGGTTCCCAGCTCGATCTGCCGGCGCCGGCGTGGCGCGCCACGAACTGGAGCTGGATCGTCTTTTTCGGCGTCATGGGCGTCGTCAACCTCTGGGTCGCCTACCACTACGACACCGATACCTGGGTCAACTTCAAGCTGTTCGGCGGGATGGGCCTGATGGCGCTGTTCGTGATCGGACAGGCCTTGTACCTCGGCCGCTACATGAAGGCCGACGAGGTGCGCGAGCCATGAGCGCCGCCGGGCCGTCCCAAGGCGCGAAGGCCCCCAAGGGGCTGAGGGCTGCGGCTCTCAACCTGCCTGGGCAGGTTGGGACAGCCCGAAGAGGCGCTGACTCTGGCAGCGCTGCGGCCTGCCAGGCCAGCGCAGCGGCTTTGGCCGCAAGCGTGGGGGCAACATGAGCACCGGCGTGACGGCCGAGGCGATGCGCCAGCGCTTGGAGGCAATCCTGAATCCGACCCGGCTCGAGGTCCTCGACGAAAGCCAGGCCCATGCCGGCCATGCGGGCGCCGACGGCACCGGATTCGGCACCCACTTCCGGGTGCGGATCGACTGTCCGGACTTTGCCGGCAAGTCCCGGGTGGCCCGCCACCGGCTTGTGTATGATGCCCTCCAAGTTTTCATCGACCGGGGCGTGCACGCCCTCGCGATCGAGACCTCTTGATTCTTTCTGACCCTCAACGGAACTCCCATGAAGCCTTTTCTCCTGCCGGCGCTGACCGCGCTCCTCCTTAGCCTCGCCCTGCCCGCGATGGCGCAGAACATAGCCATCGTCAATGGCCAGCCGGTGCCCAAGGCCCGCATGGACGCGCTCGCCTCGCAACTGGCCAAGTCGGGCCGTCCGGTCACGCCCGAAATGCAGGGCCAACTCAAGGACGAGGTCATTGCCCGCGAGGTCTTCCTGCAGGAGGCCCAGAAGCGCGGCCTGGACGCAACCGACGACTTCAAGGTCCAGATGGAGCTGGCGCGCCAGACCCTGCTGATTCGCGAGCTGTTCGCCGATTACCAGAAGACCAATCCGGTTTCCGACCAGGAGATCCAGGCCGAGTACGACAAGTTCGTCGCCACCAACGGTGGCAAGGAATACCGCGCTCGCCACATCCTGGTGGAAAAGGAAGACGAGGCCAAGGCCGTCATCGCCTCGCTCAAGAAGGGCGGCAAGTTCGATGAAATTGCCAAGAAGCAGTCCAAGGACCCGGGCTCCGGCGCCAAGGGCGGCGAGCTGGACTGGGCCAATGCCGGCAGCTACGTCCCCGAGTTCTCCGCCGCGCTGATCAAGCTGAAGAAGGGCCAGACCACCGATGCGCCGGTTAAGACCCAATTCGGCTGGCACGTCATCAAGCTCGAAGACGTGCGTGACGCCCAGCTGCCCAAGCTGGAAGAAGTGAAGCCGCAGATCACCCAGCAACTGCAGCAGCAGAAACTGGCCAAGTTCCAGGGAGACCTGCGCGCCAAGGCGAAGATCGAGTAACCACCCGCCCTGCCCTCAGGAAAGACGCGGCCTTCGGGCCGCGTTTTCGTTGGCGTCAGACCTTCGGCGGGTCGGTCGTCGGCCGCCAGCGCGTGCACGCCGGCCGCCCTGGCGACCTGTCCGATGCGCAAGCCTGGGCACGGCGCCGCGTTCGAGCTGCAGGACGCAGACGTGTCGCCGTTGCCGGCAAATTAACGCCGGGCGGCGTACGCGGCCAACGTCAGCGCGCCGATCAACACCGGCTGGTGCACCATGTACCAGGACAGGCTCCAGCGACCCAGCCAGGCGAGCGGCCCGGCCATCCCGGGCAACCGGCGCTGCCCCCAGGCGCGTTGCTGCGATAACAGCGCCTGCCCGGCGGCCGTGCCCCACCAGATGACACCGAGCCAGGGCACCAGTGGCACATAGTCTTCGGTGATGGGTTTGCGGCTGATGAGGCCCAGCCAGTTCCACAGCGGCTGGTTGAGGAATTCCAGCGCGGGCCATTGCCCGTGCGCGAGCTCGGCCAAGGGCTTGAGCGCCAGGGCCAGCGCGCCGGCGGGCCACAACCACCGGCCCCAGCCCGCGCTCAACCGCACCAGGATCAGCATCAGGGCGATACCGTGCAAGACGCCGAAATAGATGAAGCTCTTCGGGAACATCCACCAGGAGCCCAGAGTGACCAGAAGCGCGCAGCCCGCCACCTGGGCCCAGCGTTTCCAGAAGCGGGCCCAGCCCTGTTGCTGGTCATACGCCACCGATTGGCCGAGTCCCGCGCAAAATAGAAACAGGCTGACGATCGCGGTGCGTTGCCAGGTCCAGAACGGGTCGCCGTAGAAGTCCTGGTGCAGCCAGCCGAAATGGTTGAGGTCGAACGAGAAGTGATACAGCGTCATCCAGACAATGGCGGTTCCGCGCAGGGCGTCGATGGCGTCATAACGGGCACGGGACATTCGCGCAGTGTAGAGGTGCGGACGCAGGGCCCCCAATGAAATCGGACCCCCGCGGGCGTTGGTCTTGCCATGTCAATGACCTGACACCAGGCGCGGTTATTCAGCGCCGCTCTGCGGCAGCTGAGCTTGGCAGGCTTCAATGCCCATCCCTCTTCCAACAAAACCAGGAGACAAGATGCCTGAATTCCATAGTCGTTTATCGGCGGTCCTGTTGCGCGCGCTGCTGGCGGTTGCGGTGTTGTGCACCGCGGCGATGGCCTCGGCACAGACGCCTGGCAAGACCGAGGTGCTTTGGCTGGGCCAAGCCGCCACCCGCATCACCACTCCCGGCGGGAAGGTGATCGTGATCGATCCCTGGCTGACTTCCAATCCCAAGACGCCGGCCAATTTCAAGGCGCTCACGGCCCTGGGCAAGGTCGACCTGATCCTGGTGACGCACGCGCACTTCGACCACGTTGCGGATGCGCCGGCCCTGGCCAAGATGCACAACGTACCGGTGTACGGTCCGGCCGGACTGAACGACACCTGGGCCAAGCTCGGCGTACTGCCGCCCGAACTCTCGCCGCGATTCGGCAAGGGCGGCACCATCCAGCCGTTCGGACCCAACGGGCCGAAGATCACGGCGGTCCACGCCGAGCATTCGTCCGAGTACACCTGGAAGAATCCCGCGACCAACAAGGAGGAGGTGGTGGTGGGCGGCGAGCCCGTCGGCTTCATCCTCGAGATGGAAAACGGCTTCAGGATCTACCACATGGGCGATACCGCCGTGTTCGGCGACATGCGGCTGATCGGCGACATGTACCACCCGGACCTCGTCCTGGTTCCGATCGGCGGTCACTTCGTCATGAATCCCCAGGATGCCGCGATGGCGATGCGCGAGATGATCCGGCCGAAATACGCGCTGCCGATCCATTACGGCACGATCCCGCAACTGCGCGGAACGCCGGCCGAATTCAAGGCGGCGCTGGGCAACAGCCCGGTGCAGATGCTGGTGGTGAATCCGGGCGAGAAAGTTGAGTTCTAGCCCATGCCGGCCCCGGCTGGCGGCGGGGTGGTCGAAGCCCTGAAGGGCGCGCAGGTGGATCAGGGACGCGATGCCGGAGCTCGCTATGTTTCCTCCTTCGTCAAGGAGATGAAAGCGTCCGGCTTCGTTGTTGCTGCACTGGCGCGTCATGGGATCCAGGGCGCGGCGGTCGCCCCGTCGGGACGCCAAAGCGCCTGCCCGACTTCACAAGGCGCTGGACAGCGACGGTCTTGCCTCGGGCCCCGGCGGCCGCGGCCACCGGATGGACCCCCGGTAGGCGTGCCAGGTCGCGTGGCCCAGCCAGGGGCCCACCAGCAGCACGCCCAGCGCCCAGGGCAGCAGCAGCGCCGCCAGCAGCAGCGCGACGATCAGGCAACCCCACAACAGCATCACGCCGGTGTTGGCGACCACGACCTGGATGCTCGCCAGGCCGGCGGAGATGGCGTCGGTATCCCGGTCCAGGATCATCGGGATGGCGACCACGCAGGTGGAAAAAACCAGGCCCGCGAAAACGCCGCCCACCACCAGATACACCGCGATGAACTGCCAGTTGGCGAGGTTGAAGATCGCCTCCACCACGCCGGCCGTGGAAGGCATGCCGGTGTTGAAGAAGACGGCGAACACCACCAGCGAGGCCCGGCCCCACAGCAGCTCGAGCAGCAGCATCACCAACACCAGCATGCCCATGCTGCCCAGGTGCGAATCCCAGCAGGTCAGCGACGCGCCCAGGTCCTGTGGCTGGCCCTGTTCGCGGCGGCGGCTCGCCTCGTACAGGCCCATCGCCAGGAACGGCCCGACCAGGAAGCATCCCGACAGGAACGAAGTCGCGTATTCCGGGCTGTTGCGAAATATCGAGCCCAGCAAGATGGCCATCAGCCAGAAGCAGATTCCGTAGAACAGCGCGATTCCCTTGGCCGCCCGGAGGTCTCGCCCGCCCGCGGCAAGCCAGCGAAAGGGATCGGCCGCACGCAGCGTGGCGACTTGCGGGACCGGCGCACCCGGTTTGGCGGGCGCCGAGGACGGCGATGCATCGGGGTTCATGCGGGGTGAGCTGTGGCGCGTAGAGACACAGTACTATCCCGCGCCGGGCCGGACGCCGTCAATCCCGGCTTCCCCGAGCCGAAGACCGATTGCTAACCGACCCACTTTCGGGCGTTGCGCCAGATCCGCATCCAGGGACTGAAGCTGTTCGCGTCCCCCGATGTCCAACTCATCTGGATATTGCGGAACACCCGCTCCGGGTGCGGCATCAGGGCCGTGAAGCGGCCGTCGGCGGTGGTGACGGCGGTAAGGCCACCCGGGCTGCCGTTTGGATTGAATGGGTAGGCCTCGGTGGCCCGGCCCTGATGGTCGGTGAAGCGCATGGCCGCGATCACCTTCGCCGCATCGCCGCGACGCGCGAAGTTGGCATAGCCCTCGCCATGGGCCACGGCAATCGGCAGGCGACTGCCCGCCATGCCGGCGAAGAAAAGGCTGGGCGAAGCCAGCACCTCGACTTGCGACAAACGGGCTTCGTAGCGCTCGCTGCGGTTGGTGGTGAAGCGCGGCCAGGCCTGGGCGCCGGGAACGATGTCGGCCAGTTCGGCCAGCATCTGGCAGCCGTTGCACACGCCCAGGGCGAAGGTGTCGGTGCGGTCGAAGAACGCCCGGAACTGGTCGGCCAAAGGCCGGTTGAAGGTGATGCTGCGGGCCCAGCCGATGCCAGCGCCCAGCGTGTCGCCATAACTGAAGCCGCCGCAGGCGACGAAGCCCTGGAAGTCCTGCAGCCGGGCACGGCCGGACTGCAGATCGGTCATGTGCACGTCGTGGGCGTCGAAGCCGGCCGCGTCGAAGCAGTACGCCATCTCGGTGTGCGAATTGACGCCCTGCTCGCGCAGCACGGCGACCTTGGGTCGCGCCAGGTTCAGGTAAGGCGCGGCCGGGTTTTCGCCCAGGTCGAACGAGGGCGTGGCCTGAAGACCGGGGTCGGCGGGATCGCCGCAGGCGGCGTGCTCGGCGTCGGCGCCGGCCGGGTTGTCGCGCTGCGCGCAGATTTTCCAGC
>JAAOZX010000407.1 GCA_012274225.1 Comamonadaceae bacterium
AACGCAATGGGCGACAGCATGCAGGAAGAAGCCCACGCCGGCCCGATCAAGACGCCCCAGCAACTGCTGCTGGCCGTGTTCTTCTCGTTCGTGGTGCCGGTGTTCGCGATCATTTCGCTGGTCGCCTATGTGGTATCGGAGAACAAGCCCGCGGGCAGCACCCAGGCCGAAAGCCAGGCCCTCGGCGGTGTCACGCCGCAGGACATCGAACGTGGCGTGGCCGAACGGATTCGCAAGGTCGGCACCGTGGAGATCCGCGACGCCAACCGGCCGCTGCGTGCCGGCGAGGAAGTCTTCAAGGCCCAGTGCACCACCTGCCACACGGCAGGGGTGGCGGGAGCGCCGAAGTTCGGCGACGTCGCGGCCTGGGCTCCGCGCATTGCGACCGGGTTCGAGTCGCTGGTGAATTCGGCGCTCAAGGGCAAGAACGCCATGCCGGCGCAAGGCGGCGGCGATTTCGACGATACCGAAGTTGCGCGTGGTGTGGCCTACATGGCGAACGCTGCGGGCGCCAAGTTCCCCGAGCCGCAGCGACCGGCGGCTGAAGTCGCAGGCGCCGCGGCGAGCTCGCCGGCCGCACCTGCCGCCGCTGCTCCCGCCCCCGCCGCTGCTTCCGTTGCGGCCACGCCCGTTGCCGCTGCGCCAGCACCTGCTGCCGTACCGGCTCCGGCTGCCACCCCCGTAGCGGCCGCCGGCGGAGCGGGCGAGGCGCTCTACAAGCAGGTCTGCATGACCTGCCACGCCACCGGCATCGCCAATGCGCCCAAGTTCGGCGACAAGGCCGCCTGGGCGCCGCGCATCCAGCAAGGTATCCCGACCCTGGTGCAAAACGCAATCAAGGGCAAGAACGCCATGCCGCCCAAGGGCGGTTCGTCCGCGCCGGACGCGGACATCCGCGCGGCAGTGGAGTACATGGCCAACGCCGCCAAGTAAGCGGCACCGGATCGCACGAAAGGCCGGTCGTCGATCGGCCTTTTTTCATGGGGTTCCGGTTTGCCGATGGGCCATCGGGCTGCGCACAAAGCCAAAGCGCCGCGGCAACTCGGCAGCAGCCATTTCTTCCGGCGTCCAGAGCCCCTGCTCGATCGCGTCGCTGGCCGCTTCCATGTCCAGCGTGTGCACCAGTCCGAACCCCAAGTCGGTATCCAGGTAGAACCGGCCGACCTCATCAACCACGGAAGCGCGGGGCTCGGCCGGTCGGCCGGTGTGTGCGGTCACGTTGAAGCCTGGGCCCAGGCGCCATACCAGCGGTGTGCTTTCCAGCTCGACATAGACTCGTTGGGGACCGTTCTGGAAGAACCATTGCCCGGCCGCATCGTGCTCGTAGTTGCGTTCAATGAACGCGATGAGCTTGTCGTGCCTCAGCAGTGAACCTTTGCTCGACGGGAAGGGTCCGGCAGCTTGCACGGCATCGTCGCGCATGTACCAGTTGCCGCGCGCATCGAGCGCGAGCCAGCCGAAGCAGTGCGGGACATTGGGCCACTTGGCGATGGCCTGGCGCACGATGTCGTCCATGGTTCGAGGATTATCCGGCGTCCGGCGGGCGGCCAAAAAAAAGGCGCCGCATCAGCGGCGCCTTGCAGCGGCATCTCGTGGGATGCCTGATCGATTTTGTAGTGTTCTTTGGGATGTCTCCTCGGTCCCCCGCCTTCGCGGACCTTCAAGGCCCGCCTTGCGAGTGGTCGCACTCTAGCCCCCGCTTTCCCGAGAGGCATCGGGACTTTCCCGCCCCGCGCCATGGCGGGGGATTTCACCTGAAAATAGTACGACCGTGCGCTTATGGCCGCGAGCGACGGTTCACGCTGCGATCGCCGGACCTGACCGAGCCGCGTCCGCCACGATCCACTCGGCGGCCTTCTCCGCCATCATCAACACCGGCGAGTTGGTGTTGCCGCTGGTGATCGTGGGCATCGCGCCGGCGTCGACCACCCGCAGTCCGTCGATGCCGCGTACCCGCATCTGCGAATCGAGGACCGCCATGACATCGTCGTCGCGTCCCATCTTCGTCGTGCCGACCGGATGGAAGATGGTGGTGGCGATGTCGCCGGCCAGCCGCGCCAGGTCTTCGTCGCTCTGGTATTGCACGCCGGGGCGCCATTCGCGCGGGCTGAATTTGCCCAGGGCTGGTTGTGCGACGATCCTGCGCGTCAGGCGCAGCGAATCGGCGGCCACCTGGCGGTCTGCGGGCGTGCTCAGGTAATTGGGCGCGATCAGCGGTGCGTCCTCGAATTTGTGGCTGCGGATGCGCACCGTGCCCCGGCTCGTCGGGTTCAGGTTGCACACGCTTGCGGTGAAGGCGTTGAAGGCGTGCAGGGGCTCACCGAAGGCGTCAAGGCTCAGCGGTTGCACGTGGTATTCGATGTTCGGATAGGGCATGGACGGCGAACTGCGCGTGAACGCTCCCAGCTGCGAGGGCGCCATGCTCATCGGGCCGCTGCGCTTGACCGCGTACTCGAGCCCGATCCGGGCCTTGCCCCACCAGCTGTTGGCAATGGTGTTCAGGGTGGCGACGCCGTCGACCTTGAACACCGCACGGATCTGCAGATGGTCCTGCAGATTGGCGCCCACGCCAGGCAACTCGTGCACCAGCGGGATGCCATGCTGCCGCAACAGGTCGGCCGGCCCGACGCCCGAAAGCTGCAGCAGCTGCGGCGAACCGATGCTGCCGGCACTGAGGATCACTTCGTGCAGCACGTGCACGTTGGCCATTTCCTTGCCGGTCCAGATCTGTGCGCCGGTGCAGCGCTTGCGGCCATCCGGCTGGGTCTGGAACACGATGCGGGTGACGTGCGCCGAAGTCCACAGCTCGAAATTGGGCCGTCCGTAGCAGGTGGGCCGCAGGAAGGCCTTGGCCGTGTTCCAGCGCCACCCCTTCTTCTGGTTGACCAGGAAATAGCCCACCCCTTCGTTATCCCCGCGGTTGAAGTCTTCGCTGGCCGGAATGCCGGCCTGCTGCGCGGCCCGGGCGAATGCATCCAGGATGTCCCAGCGCAGGCGCTGGCGCTCCACCCGCCACTCGCCGCCGGCGCCGTGTTCGGCGTCGCCGCCGCGGTAATCGTCCTCGTGCTTCTTGAAACCCGGCAGGCAATTGGCCCAGGTCCAGCGCGCGTCGCCGGTGAGCTGCGCCCAATGGTCGTAGTCGCGCGCCTGGCCGCGCATGTAGATCATGCCGTTGATGCTGGAGCAGCCGCCCAGCGCTTTGCCGCGCGGATAACGCAGCTGGCGGCCGTTCAGCCCGGCGTCGGCCTCGGTCTGGTACAGCCAGTCGGTGCGCGGGTTGCCGATGCAGTACAGGTAACCCACCGGGATGTGGATCCAGTGGTAATCGTCGCGCCGGCCCGCCTCGATCAGCAGCACCCGCTTCGAAGGGTCGGCCGAAAGCCGGTTCGCCAGCAGGCAGCCGGCGGTTCCGGCTCCGATGATGATGTAGTCAAAGGTGGTGTCACTCATTGCAGGCCTTCGATGACCGGCGCTATTGGGAACGGCCTGGTCGGCTGCGCTGCGGAGCCCGTCAGCGCGTGGAACGCCAGCAGCAGGACGGCAGCGCCACGCCCCAGCGCGTCGAAGGTCGCGCCTGATCGCCCCCTCATTTCGCCGTCGGCATGACGAACTCGGCGCCCTTGCCGATGCTCTCGGGCCACCGCTGCATGATCGACTTCTGCTTGGTGTAGAAGCGCACGCCCTCCTCGCCGTAGGCATGCATGTCGCCGAACAGGCTCTTCTTCCAGCCGCCGAAGCCGTGCCATGCCATCGGCACCGGGATCGGCACGTTGATGCCGACCATGCCCACCTGCACCCGGCGCGAGAATTCGCGGGCCACGTTGCCGTCGCGGGTGAAGCAGGAGACGCCGTTGCCGTACTCGTGCGAGTTGATCAGCTCCAGTGCCGCAGCCAGGTCCGGCACCCGGACGCAGCCGAGCACCGGGCCGAAGATTTCTTCCTTGTAGATCTTCATCCCGGGCGTGACGTTGTCGAACAGCGACCCGCCGATCCAGAAGCCGTTGTCGCAGCCGGCGCCGGCCTTGGCCGCATGGAACTTGCGCCCGTCGACCACGAGCTTCGCGCCTTCCCGCTCGCCGATGTCGATGTAGCCGGTGATGCGCCCGTGCGCCGAGCTCGAGACGATCGGTCCCATCTCGGCGTCCA
>JAAOZX010000408.1 GCA_012274225.1 Comamonadaceae bacterium
CCCGGACGGCCACCCAAACTCCCCCACCCGTGGCCACATCAAACTCCTCCACCTGAACTGATCGGGAGAGGGTTGTAAGGCCGGCGCCGCCGGCCCCCTTTGGACAGGACGTGAACTGACCTCCCGAGACGCGGAGGTCCAGGAGTTGAACGTCTTGAAGCCAAACAAGCAAACCACCATCCAGACGCTGCTGGCGCTGGACAAGAGCCACAGGGAGATCGCCCGGGTCACCGGCATCGACCGCAAGACCATTCGGGGGTACGCGCTCAAGAGCGCGCTGTCAAATTCCCCCGGGGTGGCCACCGGCTCGCCCGAGCAAATTCCCCCACCCCGGCCACCGGCCCACACCTCGGCGAGCGAGCCCTGGCGCGAATTCATCGAGGCCCAGCTTGAGCTCAAGCGCAACGCCATGGCGATCTACCAGGATCTGGTGGACGTGCACGGCTTTGGCCACGGCTACAACAGCGTCAAGCGCTTCGTGGCGCGGCTGTGTGCGCGCGAGCCCGAGCAGTTCGATCGGCTGGAGTTCGCCCCGGGTGAAGAGGCGCAGGTCGACTACGGCGAAGGCGCGCTCACCTGGGACGCGGTCGCCCGGCGCTACAAGCGCCCGCGGCTGTTCGTGATGACGCTGCGCTACTCGCGGCGCAGCTTCCGCCGGGTGGTGTGGAAGTCCGGCCAGCAGGAGTGGGCGCAGCTGCACGAACAGGCGTTTCGCTACTTCGGGGGCGCCGTGCGCTATGTCGTTCTGGACAACCTCAAGGAAGGCGTGATCAAGCCCGACCTGTACGAGCCCGAACTCAACGCGGTGTATGCGGCGCTCTTGGCGCATTACCGCTGCGTGGCCGACCCGGCACGGGTGCGAGACCCCAACAGAAAGGGCAGCGTAGAGAACGCGATCCAGCACACCCAGGCCACTGCCCTGAAGGGTCGGCGCTTCGACTCGCTGCAAGCGCAAAACGACTTCCTGGAGCACTGGGAGTGCAACTGGGCGGCCAAGCGCATCCACGGGCGCGAGAAGCGCCAGGTGCAGGCGATGTTCGAGCAGGAGCGCTCAAGCCTCACGCCGCTGCCGATCTCGAACTTCGCCTTCTTCCAGGAGATGGTGCGCACCGTGTGCGACGACACCACCGTGCGGGTGGACTCCAGCAACTATGCGGCGCGCCCGGCGGCCATCGGCCAGAAGGTGACGGTACGCCTGTATGCGCACCTGGTGGAGATCCGAGATCGCAGCAGCGGCACGCTGCTGCGCACGCACGCGCGCAGCGAGCGCCCCGGCGCCACGGTGCTGCCCGATGAAGAGCGGCCGTTCAACCCGAGCCGGCAGACCGAGCTGCTGTGGAAACTCGCCGGCCAGATCGGCCCGAACTGTCTGACGATTTGCCGGCAGTGGTTCGCCCGCGAGGGCCGCCTCGGGCAGCGGCGCATGTGGGGCCTGGTGGGATTGGCGCGCAAGCATCCGGCCGCGATCGTGGAGCAGGCCTGTATGCGCGCGGCGCTTGAGCAGCATGTCACGCTCAAGGCCATCACGCTGATGGTGGCCGAGTTGGCCGAGCGCGCATCGACGACACAGCCGCCCCCGCTCACCCAGCAGGACGATCTGATTCGCGACGCGGCCGACTACTCGGACTTCTTCGCTGCGGCGGCCGCCGGCGTGCAGACTCGGGGGTGGCTGCAATGAGCATGTCCATCACCGAACTGGAACGCACCTTCGCGCAGTTGCGCCTGTCGGGAGCGCGCGACACCCTGCAAACGCGCCTTGAGCAGGCGCAAGCCTCCCAGATGACGGCGCAGGAGCTGCTGTCGCTGCTGTTGCAAGACGAACTGGATCGCCGCCAGTCCCGCCTGATCGGCAAACGCTACAAGGACTCGCGCCTGGACGAGAAGGTCATCCTGGCCGAGATCGACTGGTCGTTCAACCCGAAGGTGCCGCGCGCCGCGTGCTTTGAGCTGCATACGCTCAAATTCGTCAGCGAAGGCGCCAACGCCCTGTTGATAGGTAAGCCCGGAACCGGCAAAAGCCACGTGGCCAAGGCAGTGGCCTACCACGCGGTGCAGCAGGGCCTGAAGGTCGCCTACGCGGAAGCCGACAGCGACTTCGCCAAGTACGCGCTCGGCCAGGCGCGCGAGCGCGAGCAGGTGCTGCAGCGCCTGCTGGCGGCCGATCTGCTGGTACTGGACGATCTGTTCCTGGCCAAACGCGTTTCAGAAGCCGCCGCGGAGCTGCTGCAGACGCTGGTGCATCAGCGCTACCGGCGCCGCGCCAGCGTACTGGTGACCTCCAACCGGGTCATCAAGGACTGGGGCAGCTACCTGGGCGACATGACGATGGCCTCCACCATCCTGGATCGCCTGATGCACCGCTCGCGGTTACTGGAGTTCGAGGGCAAAAGCTACCGACTCAAGGAGGCGGCGCAACGCCTGGCGGTCAAGGTGGAGGCGACCGTCTAACCGTGGCGCACCCGCCCGCGGTGGACAAGCCACCCGCCCACAGGACAAGCCTGTGGACGGCCCCTCGCGGGGTGAGTGGCTTGCCCACCGCTCCCCGGCCCCTGACGCGCTTCGCTTGCCAAACAGCCGTTCAGGAAAAAACCGAAAAGACCGACAATCCCCTCGTCCTGCCTGGAGGAGTTTGCCCGGCCACAAGTGGGGGAGTTTGAGGTGGCCATCCGGGCGGTCTGCCCAAATTGCCACCGGCACGTCCATTCAGGTGAAGATGGAATAACTTTGAACGACGGATTGAGGAAGGTCGTGGCTGAGAAGGAAACTGCCTTGGCCATGGCGGGTGCGGGTAGCATCGCTACAGCTGATTAAGGTTGGGACCACGACGTCCTCTATTTCCCGCACTGCTTGCGCTCCCACTTGTCCTTGGCCTTACCGTCGGCCACCTCCTGGCCGGGGTGGCTCGAACCGATAGTAGCTCAGTGGAAGAATTCCTCGGCCGCTCAGATTGGTGCCCAGGAAGGGGACTCGAACCTCCACGAACCGGTCTGATCGGATTTGCAATCCGGTGCACGACCGCTTTGCTATCGCGTGGGGCCAACAGTTTCCGGCGCTTGCGACCCCTTGCACCCCATGCAAGTGCGCTGCCAGGCTTCGCGCCAGGCTGTCAATGGCGCCCGACTTGTTGTCCATGACGAACGGGACGTTAGCTCAGTTGGTAGAGCAGCCCACTTTTAATCCGTTGGCCACAGATCCGGCCCTTGTACGCCCTCTAGATGGACGGCGCCGAGCGCTTGGGCTTGGTTGCGGGCGGCTGTGACCGCTTCTGGGC
>JAAOZX010000409.1 GCA_012274225.1 Comamonadaceae bacterium
CTTTGATGTCATGAATAGTTGGGTGCCAGTCCGCGGCGTGCCCATCAACTCACGGTGCGCTGGCCCCACGTTATGTGCTGCCGTCACGTGCGCTATCGTGTTGTCGGCGGGTTCTTACTGTCCGGCATCGCCCCATCCGCTCCAGTGCTGAGATTAGAGCTGCGCGGTTGCCGTCGGCCTTTCGCGGGGACATTGGCCGCCCCCGTTTCGACCAGTCGAAAAGATTAGCCTGACGGAGGTCGAGCCAACGCATAAGAGGCCACTGAACTGTCGTGAGGTACCGCACAAGCGCGAGCCGCCTTGGTCGCGACTAAGACACCGGAATGAGCTGGCAAAGCCGTGCGCCCATGTAGGGGCTTTAGGCTGGACCTCAGACTGAGGCAGGCGCATAGTTGACAGAGGTTCTCACTCCAGTGCAGCGCCCACCTGGGCTCAACGGAGGTTGTCTATGGACACAGAGACTCGCCCTTCGGTGCATGTTGCAGCTGCGTTGTTTGCGGCACTGGACTTCTATGGTGCTTGGCTGTCCGGCCTCAGCGAGGACGCGGGCTCGCAGGGCGCTGATGCGGGCACTGGGCAAAAGGCGCTGCACCAGGTACTCAAAATCCGACGCGAATCATTTCCGCACCTGACCCAGGACGCCACGGCATTACTGGTCGTGCACACCGAGATTGCCACTTTGCTCTATGAGCGTGAGCTGCGGGCAACTCGGGGGACTACTGCGGGGAATTCAGATGAACTTGCCCAGTGCGCTGCCCTTGTGCAAAGGCAGCTCGAAGCCATAGGACTACTGCGGCGGGCGGTTGCTCCGCCTGAGTTCGACTAGGCCAGCACCTGCATGACGCACCTGCCCTTGAGCGACAAGCCGCCGATGGGTGCCCGCAAATCTAGGAATGAGTTTGGTTGGCCAGGAATGTCGATGCTAAACAGAGGTCGTTGGAACGGCTTTAGTCCAATTTCTCACGGCGCTCAGGCGAACAACTGTTTGTGCTGGTCGCGCAGCAGGTTCTTTTGGACCTTGCCCATGCTGTTGCGCGGCAGTTCCTCGACCACGAAGCAGCGCTTGGGGATCTTGAAGTTGGCCAGTTGCGCTTTCAGCCGGGCCACGATGGCATCGCCGTCGAGCTGCGCCCCGGGCTTGGCAGTGACGATCGCCACGCCCACTTCCCCGAAATCGGGATGCGGCACCCCCACCAACGCGCTCTCGGCCACCCCTGGCAGGTCGTTGATGTAGCCCTCGACCTCGGCCGGGTAGACGTTGTAGCCGCCGCTGATGATCAGGTCCTTGCTGCGGCCCACGATGGTGACGTAACCGCGTTCGTCGATCTTGCCGACGTCCCCGGTCTTGAACCAGCCGTCCGCGGTGAACTCCTCGCGGGTCTTTTCCGGCATGAGCCAGTAGCCCTTGAACACATTGGGCCCCTTGACCTGGATGCCGCCGATCTCGCCGACGGGCACTTCGTTGCCGTCGTCGGCCCGCACGCGCACGCCCACGCCGGGCAGCGGGAAGCCCACGGTGCCGCCCAGGCGTTCGCCGTCCTTGGGGTCGTAGGGGTTGGACGTCAGCATGATGGTCTCGCTCATGCCGTAGCGCTCCAGGATGGTGTGGCCGGTGCGGGCTTTCCACTCGTTGAAGGTCTCGATCAGCAAAGGCGCCGAGCCCGAGATGAACAGCCGCATCTTGCGCGCGGCGCTGCGGTCCAGTGCCGGCTCGGCCAGCATCCGCACGTAGAGCGTTGGCACGCCCATGAAGACCGTCGCTTCCGGCATGCGGCGGACGACGCCCCTGGGATCGAACTTGGCAAACCAGATCATCTTGCTGCCGTTGAGCAGCGCGCCATGGATTGCGACGAACAGGCCGTGCACGTGGAAGATCGGCAATGCGTGGATCAGCACGTCGTCCTTCACCCAGCCCCAGTAGTCCTTCAGCACCTGCGCGTTCGACAGCATGTTGCCGTGGGTGAGCATGGCGCCCTTGCTGCGGCCGGTGGTTCCGCTGGTGTAGACGATGGCGGCCAGGTCGTCCGCCGCCGCGGGCACGACCTCGTGCCGGTCGCTGTGATGCGCCGCGCGCGCCAGCAGCGAGCCGGTTCGGTCGTCGTCCAGGGTGAAGACATGGCGGGTACCGGCCTTGAACGCGATCTTGCTGACCCAGCCGAAGTTCCGGCTGGTGCACACCACCACCGCCGGCTCGGCATTGCCCACGAAGTATTCGATTTCCGCGCTCTGGTAGGCGGTGTTCAGTGGCAGGAAGACATAGCCGGCGCGCAGGGTTGCCAGGTACAGCAGCATCGCCTCCACCGACTTCTCCACCTGCACGGCGATGCGCGAACCGGCCGGCAGGTTGAGCGCGCGCAGCAGGTTGGCGATCATGGCCGTGGCCCGGTCCAGGTCGCGCCAGGAGTACACCAGGCCGCTGTCGGTTTCGACGGCGGCGCTGTCCAGGTCCGCGGGAAACGCCGCGCGCAGTGCGGCAAACATGTTGTGATCGCTCATGAGTCGGGTGTGGGAAGAAATCAAAAGAAAAGGTCTTCGATGACGCCGGCCACCGGGACCTTGCCCTGCGCCAGCGCCGCGCGGTTGCGGTCCAGGCGCTTGAGATCGTACAGATAGTTGACCATCAGGCCCCACGACTGCTTCAGGCCCTTGGCCGAAGGATCGCCGGCCCAGTTCAGCCGCTCGATCCGCGCGCCGTTGCCCAGGTGGAAGCGGGCGACGCTGTCCAGCGGCTTGCCCTCCGGCATTTCCTGGGCCAGGTAACAGGCCGTACAGCGCAGCAGCATCTGCCGCTCCGGTGACTTGGCATCCAGCTGCAGCGGCTGGTCCCAGGCAGCGAGCAGCCGCTGCGCCGTCGGTTCGCCGTCCAGCGCCCGGCCCAGTTCGGCACGCGCCTTGACCGGGAGACGATCCAGCAACGTGCGAACGTTCTTCGACAACCACGGACGCAAGCCGGGGATGGGCGACAGGGTGGCAAAGGTCTTGAGGCGCGGGAATTCCGCCTTCAGCGTCTCGACGACGCGCTTGATCAGCGAGTCGCCGAAGCTGACGCCGCGCAGACCGGCCTGCGTGCTGCTGATCGAGTAGAAGATCGCCGTGGTCGCCTTGCGCAGGTCGGCCGGCGCCGCCGCTTCGTCCAGCAGCGGGGTGATGCTGTCGGCGATCTCGTCCATCAACGCGACTTCTACGAAGATCAGCGGCTCGCCGTCCAGCCGCGGATGGAAAAAGCCGTAGCAGCGGCGGTCGCTGTCCAGGCGGTTCTTCATATCGGCCCAGCTGCGGATGTCGTGCACCGCCTCGTACTTGATCAGTTTCTCGATCAGGGATGCCGGGGAGTCCCAGCTGATGCGCCGCAGCTCCAGGAAGGCGACATCGAACCAGGTCGAAAACAGGTTCTCCAGCTCGGCGTCCAGCGCCAGCAGCCGCTTGTCGCTCCTGAGTTGCGGCAGCAGCTCGGCCCGCAGATCCACCAGGAACCGCATGCCCTCGGGAAACACGGCAAAGCGCTGCAGCAGCCGGGTGCGCGGCGAGACCAGGGCCTTGCGCATGCGGACCTCGGCCTGGCCTTCCTCACCGGTGCCCTGCGCGGCTTCGTAGTGCTCACGCACCGCCTTCAGCTTCGTCGGATCGGGCGCGAATTGCTCGCTCATCAGCAGCCAACAGTCGCGGCGCTCCTCGGCAGCGGCGCGCGCATACCAGGCGGCCAGCGCCATGGCGCGGCGGCCGCCCTCCACTTCGCTGACCTGGGGATCGACGATGGCCTGCAATTCCGTCAGCGTCCGGCGCAGCACCCGGGGCGACAACGCCTCCTGGCGCCGACGCAGGGTGGCACCCAGCCGCTCGCGGGTCGAGCGCGGCGCCGCCGCCGGTGTGCCGTCCTGCGTGTGTTCGCCAATCGAAGCGGCGGTGGCAGGAGCGGCCGCCGCCTTGGACTCGAGCGCGGGACGCATCAGGGAGACGCTGCGCGAGAGCCAGTCGGCCGGACTCATGCGCTCCTCCCGGGTGCCAGGCGCGTGCGCTGCGCACGTGCCAGTTCGCGCAGGGCCTCGCGTTGGCGGGTGAGGTGGGTGCGCATTGCCGCGTCGGCCCCTTCGGCGTCCCGGGCCTTGAGCGCGGCGAACACCGTCATGTGTTCGGTCAGGCTCCGCTCCAGCCGGCCGGGCGCGTGCAGCTGCTGCAGGCGGGACAGCTTGACGATCTTGCGCAGGTCGCCGATCACCTGCGCCAGCCAGCGATTGTCGGCCAGGGTGATGATGGCCTCATGGATGGCGAAATTGACCTCGTAATAGTCGTTGATGCGCCGCGCGC
Source organism: Comamonadaceae bacterium (assembly GCA_012274225.1). Taxonomy (GTDB): domain Bacteria; phylum Pseudomonadota; class Gammaproteobacteria; order Burkholderiales; family Burkholderiaceae_C; genus Ramlibacter. Next base: position 4,306 of record JAAOZX010000409.1, read on the forward strand.
GGGCGTGGCGATTGAGCTTGTCGTGCAGTGCCTCGAGCGCCTGCAGTTCGGCGTCCGTGGCGTTGCGTGCGGCCTCGTAGGCGCAACGGCCCTCCAGCAGGGCGATCACCGGAAAGATCTCGTCCAGGTCCCGCTCGGTCGCCTCGTTCACGAACGAGCCGCGGCGCGGCTCGTGCCGCACCAGCCCCTCGGCCGTGAGCACCTTCAGCGCCTCGCGCAAGGGGGTGCGCGAAATGCGCATCTGCTCGGCCAGGCGCGCTTCGTCGAGAAAGGTGCCCGGCAGCAGCTCACCGTTGAAGATGCGCTCGCGCAACTGGGCGGCGACCTCTTCGTGCAATGAGTTGTGAACCAGCCGCATGGTGGCCTCGTGTAATTTCCAATAATTACCGGTAATTATCACCGAAGCAACGCCACGTGGGTTGAGCTTCCCACGGAAAGCCACGCCGGCGGGCTTAGTGGCTGGCGGCGAGCCCGACCGGACGGCGCGCCGCCCACAACCACAGCGCGATGCCCGCCAGCACCATGGGAATGCACAGCCACTGCCCCATGCTCAGGCCCAGTGAGAGCAGCCCAAGGAAACTGTCGGGCTCGCGGAAGAACTCGGCGGTGAAGCGCAGCGCCCCGTAGCCGATCAGGAAAGCGGCCGAGACTTGCGCCTCGCGCCGCTCCTTGCGGGCGTAGAGCCACAACAGGACGAACAGCAGCAAGCCCTCCAGCAGGAACTGGTAGACCTGCGACGGATGGCGGGGCACCATGGAGCCGCTTTGCGGGAAGACCATGGCCCAGGGCAGCGACGGGTCGGCGGCCCGGCCCCACAGCTCGCCATTGATGAAATTCCCGACCCTTCCGGCTGCCAGGCCCAACGGGACGCAGGGCGCCACCAGGTCCATGATCTGCCAGAACGGCTTGTTGCGCGAACGGGCGTACCAGATCTGCGAAACGATGACGCCGAGCAGGCCGCCGTGGAAACTCATGCCGCCTTGCCACACCGCGAAGATTTCCAGCGGGTGCGAAGCGTAGTACGCCGGCTTGTAGAACAGGCAGTAGCCGAGCCGTCCGCCGATCACCACGCCGAGCACGCCCAGGAACAACATGTCCTCGATATCCTTGCGGCTCCAGGCGCCGGGCCCGGTGACGGAGGCAAAGGGCTCGTGGTGCAGGCGCCGCAGGGCCAGCATGAAGAACAGCCCGAAGGCCGCCAGGTAGGTGATCCCATACCAGTGAATCGCGACCGGGCCGAGCTGGAGGGCGACCGGATCGATGTGGGGGTACATCAGCATGCGCGGTATTGTGCGACAAGCCAGCGCGGCCGTGGGACGGCGCCCGCCGGCCTTGGGCGGCGCCGCACCGCGAAACCGGCATTTCGCCGGTGCATACTTATGGGCTTGCGGCCGCCAACGGCCCTTTCCACAGCCCTATCCGAGACACCATGGAAACCAAGACCATCCAGATCAATCGCCGCAGCAGGAACATCACCGAAGGCAAATCGCGCGCGCCCAATCGCTCGATGTATTACGCCATGGGCTACCAGGAAGCCGACTTCCGCAAGCCCATGGTCGGCGTCGCCAACGGCCACAGCACGATCACGCCCTGCAACAGCGGCCTGCAGAAACTCGCCGACGCGGCCGTGGCCGGCATCGAGGAAGCCGGCGGCAACGCCCAGATCTTCGGCACGCCGACCATTTCGGACGGCATGGCGATGGGCACCGAAGGCATGAAGTACTCGCTGGTCAGCCGCGAGGTGATCTCCGACTGCGTCGAAACCTGCGTGCAGGGCCAGTGGATGGACGGCGTGGTGGTGGTGGGCGGCTGCGACAAGAACATGCCCGGCGGCATGATGGGCATGCTGCGCGCCAACGTCCCGGCCATCTATGTGTACGGCGGCACCATCCTGCCCGGGCGCTGGAAGGACCAGGACCTGAACATCGTGAGCGTGTTCGAGGCGGTGGGCCAGAACGCCGCCGGCAACATGAGCGATGCCGAGTTGCGCGAAATCGAGATGCACGCCATCCCCGGGCCGGGCTCGTGCGGCGGCATGTACACGGCCAACACCATGTCCTCGGCGTTCGAGGCGATGGGCATGTCCCTGCCTTATTCGTCGACCATGGCCAACCCGCACGACGAGAAGATGAACTCGGCCAAGGAATCGGCCAAGGTGCTGATCGAGGCGATCCGCAAGGACTTGAAGCCGCGCGACATCGTCACCCGCGAGGCGATCGAGAACGCGGTGGGCGTGATCATGGCGATCGGTGGGTCCACCAACGCCGTGCTGCACTTCCTGGCCATCGCACACGCGGCCGAGGTGGAATGGACCATCGACGACTTCGAGCGGGTCCGCCAGAAGACGCCGGTGCTGTGCGACCTGAAGCCCAGCGGCAAGTACCTGGCGGTGGACCTGCACCGCGCCGGCGGCATTCCGCAGGTGATGAAGGTCCTGTTGAAAGCCGGATTGCTGCACGGCGACTGCCTCACGATCTCGGGCCAGACCATCGCGCAGGTGCTCAAGGACATTCCCGATGCGCCGCCCGCCGGCCAGGACGTGATCCGTCCGATCGACCGGCCGATGTACGAGCACGGCCACCTGGCGATTCTGAAGGGCAACCTCTCTCCCGAAGGCGCGGTGGCCAAGATCACGGGCCTGAAGAATCCGGTGATCACCGGACCGGCGCGCGTGTTCGAGGACGAACAGTCGGCGCTGCAGGCGATCCTGGACGGCAAGATCAAAGCTGGCGACGTCATGGTGCTGCGCTACCTGGGACCCAAGGGCGGTCCGGGCATGCCCGAGATGCTGGCGCCCACCGGCGCCTTGATCGGCGCCGGCCTGGGCGAGAGCGTGGGCCTGATCACCGACGGGCGCTTCTCCGGCGGCACCTGGGGCATGGTGGTCGGCCACGTGGCGCCGGAAGCCGCTGTGGGGGGCACCATAGCTTTCGTCAAAGAGGGCGACTCGATCACGATCGATGCCCGTCAGTTGAAACTGGAATTGAACGTGCCCGCGGCCGAGATCGCGAAGCGCCGGGCAGCCTGGACCGCTCCGGCCCCGCGCTACACCCGGGGCGTGCAAGCCAAGTTCGCTTTCAATGCCGGCAGCGCGAGCAAGGGCGCAGTGCTCGACAACTACTGATCGTGAGGCCGAGCGGCGAACGACGCCGCTCGCGTCGAGCCGAGGCTGGCAACCGCTGAGCCGGCGCGCAATCGTGGCATCGCCTGAGCGGACCGTCAGCGGCGTTTCTGGACACCCAGGTTCTGGCGATTCTTGTCGATGCGGGCCTGCTTGCGTTGGTTTTCCTTCTTGACCACCGCCTTCTTGCTGAAACCCGACCAGTCGGCCCAGGCCCACCAGACCACAGCCGCGGCGAATGGCGACAGCACCCACCACCATTCCCACAGCGCGACCGGCCCGATCTCCAGGTACTTCAAGGTCAGCAAGACAATTCCGAGTCCCAGCAGATACATCGCATTCTCCAAAGGCGGGTTTCAGCTCCCCCGAATTTACCGGGGGCGCCACGGGGTCAACCGCAATCCCTACAATCGCGTTGAACCACTGTAACCCAACCCAAGAGGAATCGAATGAAGCGTGCCCTGTTTGCATTGATCGCCGCCGCGGCGTGCCTCCCGGCCATGGCCGACCTGGCACTGGCAACGTCCAAGAACTGCATGTCCTGCCATGCAATTGACAAGAAGCTCGTCGGCCCCGCCTACAAAGACGTGGCCGCCAAGTACGCCGGCCAGAAGGACGCCGTCGACAAGCTGTCGGCAAAGATCATGAAAGGTGGCTCCGGCGTCTGGGGCCCCGTGCCCATGCCTGCCAATACCCAGGTGAACGAAGCCGAAGCCAAGAAGCTGGCGGCCTGGGTGCTGACCCTGAAGTAATCCCGCAAAGATAAGTAAAGCCCGCTTGAGAGCGGGCTTTCTTTTGCCGGTCGTGCAGTCCGCTAGAACTTCTCCGCCAACTGCCCCAGGATCGCCGGATTTTAGCTGCGGCATAACAAGCCCTGCGGGCAGTTGTTAGCCTGCGCTGAAACCCGGCTAAAGCTTCTCGGCCAACTGCTCGAGAATCGCCGGGTTTTAGCTGCGGCGTAACAAGCCCTGCGGGCAGTTGTTAGCCTGCGCTGAAACCCGGCTAA
>JAAOZX010000410.1 GCA_012274225.1 Comamonadaceae bacterium
ATCGAGGACATCTACCAGCTCACCTACATCCGCAAGGATCGGAGCCGCTTTCCGGCCATGGTGTCGGTGACGGCGCTGCGCGACGCCGACGAGTCGATCATCGGCTACCTCCTCATCGGCACCGACAACACGGCGCGGCGCCAGGTGGAGGAGGAGCGCATGAAGCTCGACCAGCGGCTGCGCGATCAGCATTTCTATACGAGATCGCTGATCGAGTCGAACATCGATGCGCTCATGACGGCCGACCCGCGCGGGATCATCACCGACGTCAACAAGCAGATGGAGGCGCTCACCGGCTGTACCCGCGACGAATTGATCGGCGCGCCGTTCAAGAGCTACTTCACCGATCCGGAGCGGGCCGAGACCAGCATCAGGCAGGCCCTGACCCAGGGCAAGGTCACCGACTACGAACTCACCGCGCGCAGCAGGGACGGCAGGGAGACCGTGGTTTCCTACAACGCGACCACCTTCTACGACCGCGACCGGAGGCTCCAGGGCGTGTTCGCCGCGGCGCGCGACGTCACGGAGCGCAAACGCCTGGACCAGGTGCTGCAGGAAAAGAACGTCGAGCTTGAGCGAGCCATGGAAGTGGCGGACCAGGCCAACCTCGCCAAATCGGATTTCCTGTCGAGCATGAGCCACGAGCTGCGCTCGCCGCTCAATGCGATCCTCGGCTTCGCCCAGTTGATGGAGTCGGGCTCACCCCCGCCGCTGCCCGCTCAAAAGGCCAGCATCGACCAGATTCTCCAGGCGGGCTGGTATCTGCTGGAATTGATCAATGAAATCCTCGATCTCGCGCTGATCGAGTCCGGCAAGCTGTCGCTGTCGCTCGAACCCATATCGCTGCCCGATGTACTGCTCGATTGCCAGGCAATGATCGAACCGCAGGCGCATAAGACCGGCATTCGCGTCAGCTTTCCCGAGTTCGACAGCCCATGCTTTGTCAATGCCGACCGGACCCGCTTGAAACAGGTATTGGTCAACCTGCTGTCCAACGCGATCAAATACAACCGCGCGGCAGGCACCGTGGAAGTGACCGGCCGCGCCGAGTCCGCCCAGCGCTTGCGTATCAGTGTGCGGGATACCGGCAAGGGATTGTCCGCGGAACAATGCGCGCAACTGTTCCAGCCGTTCAATCGTCTCGGCCAGGAGGCCAGCGGCAAGGAAGGAACCGGCATCGGCCTGGTGGTCAGCAAGCGGCTGGTTGAATTGATGGGGGGCGAAATCGGGGTGGAAAGCACCGTCGGGGTGGGCAGTGTTTTCTGGTTCGAACTGGAGGTGGCGGCCGCACCGCAACTTGCCGGGGATGTGGACGCACCGCTGGTGCTGACCCAGGCACCCGTCGAGCATGGCGCCGGGCTGCGCACCCTGCTGTATGTGGAAGACAACCGGGCCAACCTGCAGCTGGTGGAACAGCTCATCGCGCGGCGTCCGGACATGCGCCTGTTGAGTGCGGTGGATGGCATCGGCGGCATCGCGCTGGCGCGCGCCCAGCAGCCGGAGGTGATCTTGATGGACATCAATCTGCCCGGCATCAGCGGCCTGCAGGCGCTGAAGATCCTGCGCGAGGATCCGGCAACGAGACACATTCCGGTGGTCGCCCTCAGTGCCAATGCCATGCCACGCGACATCCAGAAAGGCCTGGCGGCCGGATTCTTCCGCTATCTCACCAAGCCGATCAAGATCAACGAGTTCATGGAGGCGCTGGACCTGGCGCTGGAATTCGCGGAACAGGACTAGGGAGGCTCTGAACAAGTCATGCCGCGCGCGACGGTGCTTTTCCGGGATGAGATCCTAGGCGCCAGACCCAAGGCAAGCCTGGACGGCTTGCCTGGTCTGGTAACAACGGAGATCGCCCGGAAAAGCGCCGTCCCTCCGGGCTCGGACTAAAACGGGCCCTTGCCCACCAAGTTCCTGGCCGGTGCGTCCAGCACCGGCTGCGAAACGTTGGCGGACAAATCATCCCGTTTTTGTCGCGAGCGCGCGCGGCAGCACTTATCCAGAGCTTCCCTAGATCGCTTACTTGACGCCGACGGCCTCGGTGATGCGGTAGTACATCCCGTACGGGTCATCGTCCAGCAACGCGAACCTGCCCTCCACCGTGACCGGGTCCAGCGTGTACTTGACCGGCGTGCGGGTCTTGACTTCGACCATGCTCTCCGGGCCGCCGGGCACGCAGAACGGACAGCTCAGCGGAATCGAGCTGAGCAGGAAATGGCTCTGCTTTTCGCCCGGCTCCAGCGGCATCATGAAGCCCTGCACGCGCTGCGTCTTCTGGTTCAGCGCCAGCAGCGGCTGATCGAACGCCGGCAGCACCTTGTTCTTCTCCACCCGGGTCTTCACCGCCGTCAACACGTTCCACGAAACCACGTCGGTGCGCACCGGCAAGGGCGGAATCGGACTGTTCGGGTCGTGCACGCCGGGGCCGGTGCCCATGGGCACGGACGCGCTGATCTGCGCGCCGGCCGCAGCGGCGATCAACAGGGACAGCAGGACAGCAGCTTTCTTCATGGGATGGCTCCTCGGGTGCCGGCCATTTTCCTACGGCCGGCTTTCCTTTGCATTCAGCGGGCGTCGAGCAACTGCGCCACGTCGACCCGGTAGGCGCTCACGGCCGGGATCAGCGCGGCCACGGTGGCGACGGCCGCCGCCGCGGCGGGGATCCAGGCCTCGGCCGGAACCCAGAGCCGGCCGGTCATCGGCAGCGACCGCTGCGCCTCGAGAAACGCGCCGACCAGCGCGGCCAGGGCATGGCCGCCGGCCAGCCCCAGAATGGACGCCAATAGCGCCAGCCACCAGGCTTCGCACAGCAACAGCGCCGCCACCTTGGCCGGCGGCGCGCCCAGCATGCGCAGCATCGCCAGGTCGGCGCGGCGCTCGCGCACCGCATTCCACAGCGCGATGAAGACGCTCAGTGCGGCCGTGGCCAGCAGCACGGCGCCGAAGCCGCGCAGGACCTCGGAGCCCACCCCCACCATGCGCAGCAGGCGCGACACTTCGATCGCCGGCGCCGCGGCCTGCATGCCGGTGCTGCTGTTGACGTAGCGCGGAAAGGTCACGGCCGCCATCGGGCTCTTGTAGGTGATCAGCGCCATCGTCACTTCGTGCCTGGCATCGGGGTCGGCGGCGTCGTGCGCGGCGCCCGGCTTCGCGTGCATTTCGTGCATCGCCCACACCGATTCGGTGGCCGTGAGGATCAGCCGGTCGGCCACGCAGCCGCAGGGCGCCAAAACGCCGGTGACGCGGTACGGATGATCGGCGTGGCCCACCCCGCCGCCGCCCAGGCCATGGCTGCCGGTGAAGCTGTTGCCGGTCTTCATCCCGGTGTCGCGCGCCACGTCGGCGCCGAGCACGGCTTCCAGCGGTTGCGTCCAGGCGCTGCCCTGCGCCGGCACCAGGTGGTAGTGCGCCAGGTAATCGGCATTGGTACCCACTATGCGAAAGCCCCGGAAGCTGTCGCCCAGGCTGAGCGGAATCAGTTGCGCCACCTGTGGCTGGCGCCGCAGCGCCTCGACCTCGGCCAGCGAGATGTTGCCGGGCGGGACGTCGATGTGGAACACCCCCGCCAGGATCAGTTGCATGGGGCTGCCCTTGGCGCCCACCACCAGGTCGATGCCGGCCAGGTCGCGCTGAAAGGCGCGATCGATCTGCTCGCTGGCCAGCAGCACGAAGGTGATCGAGGCCAGACCCAGCGTGAGCAGCAACAGGTTCAACAGCGCTGCCAGCGGCCGCGACCACAGATAGCGGAACGCCAGCGCAATCGTGTTCATGGCACGGTGCCTTGCCCGCTTGCCGCGCGCTGGCCGATCTCGTAGACCATTGCACCGGGCAAGGCTTCCCGAACGCGCCGGTCGTGCGTGGCGATCACCAGGGTGGCGTCGCACTGGAACGCGCAGGTCTCCAGCAGCCGCAGCGCGGTCGTGGCGGCCTGGTCGTCCAGGCTGGCGGTGGGCTCGTCGGTCAGGATGACCTGCGGCTTCATGAGGATGCTGCGCGCCAGCGCCACGCGCTGGGCCTGGCCGCCGGAAAGCTGCGACGGCCGGCGGCCGGCCAGCTCGCCGACTCCCAATTGGTCCAGTGCGCGCCGGATTGCTTCCCGATCTTCCGGCAGGCCGGCGGCGTAGAAAGCGAGCCCCAGGTTGCGCTCAACGGTCAACGCCTCGCTCAGGTGCAGCTTTTGCGGCAGGAAGCCCAGCGTGCGTGCACGCCAGCCGTCGAGGGCCGCGCGCGAGAGTTGCGACAGGGCTTGCCCGGCCACCACCACTTCGCCCGCGGTCGGTGTGAGGAGCCCGGCCACCAGCGCCAGCCAGGTCGACTTGCCGGCGCCCGAATCGCCGCGCAGCAACAGCGTCGCGCCTTGCGGCACGGCGACGTCGGAAAAAGAGAGTGACGGGCCGCCCGGGTACTGGTAGCGCAGGGACCGGGTCTCGATCACGGTTGCGGTCGGTTCACGCGGCTAGGCTTTCACCAGCTCCGCGAAGGTCTTGCGGAACTTGGCGACCTTGGGCCCGGCCACGGCCATGCAATAGCCCTGGTGCGGATTCTTCTCGAAGAAGTCCTGGTGGTAGTCCTCGGCCGGCCAATAGTTCGCGAGCGGCAGCACCTCGGTGACGATCGCTTGGGCGAACAGCTTGTCCTGCGTCATCTGGCGGATCATGTCCTGCGCCACCTGCTGCTGCTCCGGCGTCGTGAAATAGATGCCGCTGCGGTACTGGGTGCCGCTGTCGGCGCCCTGCCGGTTCAAGGTGGTGGGGTCGTGGATGACGAAGAAGATCTCCAGGATCTGGCGCAGGCTGATCTGCGCCGGGTCATAGGTGAGCTTGACCACTTCGTTGTGGCCAGTGTCGCCGGTGCAGACCTGCTCGTAGCTCGGGCGCTCGACGTGGCCGTTGCTGTAGCCAGACTCGACGTCGGTGACGCCCTTGACCTTGACGTAGACGGCCTCGGTGCACCAGAAGCAGCCGCCGCCCAGAACAATCGCCTGTGATGTCATTGGTGTTCCCCCAGAAACCCGCCAGTCGCGAGAAGGGGCGCCATCTTACTGCGCCGCCTGCCCGGACGCATGGCGGCGCTTGGCCGAGGCCTTCCTAGCGCCGGGGCTTGGGCTTGCTCACGTGAAGCGGGCCGACCGCGCGGCGCATGAGCTTGAGCATGGCCAGCATCAGCGCGGCACCGGCCACCGCGAACGCCAGGGCGCGAATGCTGAAGACCGTGGAGTCCACGACCCCGCTGGTGACCATGGCGACCATGAAGTCCCCGCCGATGAAGGCCCCGAAAATGCCCACCCCGACGCTTTCCAGCATGAGGAGGCGCCCCGCATCGCTGGCCATCAGCGCGGCGATCCAACCCATGAGGCCCCCCACCGCGCACCAGATGATTGTGTTGATGTCGTACTCCGAAAGCTGAACCGGCATCATGTTCCCATTCAGGGGTCCGGTCCATGCAATTCGGACTATCGCCGCAGGCGGCCGCCCACCAGTCGGCTCAGGCCTGGTACTTCTTGCCGGCTTCCAGCAATTGCGGTGTGCCGATCAGAGTGTTGAGTCCATCGAAATCCAGCATGTGTTGCTGCCAGGGCGCCGTGGTGCCGTGTTGGTGCAGGCTGGCGTAATAGCCCTGCAGCGCATGGGCCACGGCGCGGGCGGTGCCACCGGGAAAAATCACGATCCGGAAGCCACGTTGGCCCAATTCGGCGGCGCTTTGCACCGGGGTCTTGCCGCCTTCGACCATGTTGGCCAGCAGCGGCACTCGCTGCGCGAAGCGCGCGCAGGCCGCGTCCATGTGCGCTGGCGAGCGCAGGGCCTCGATGAAGAGCGCGTCGACACCGCACTCCAGGTAGCGCTCGGCCCGTTCCAGCGCCGCCTCCAGGCCCTCCACCGCCAGCGCATCGGTGCGCGCCAGGATCAGCGTGTCACTGGAGCGCCGGGCGTCGAGCGCGGCCCGCAACTTGCCCTGCATCTCGGCCACCGGCACCACGGCTTTGCCATCCAGATGGCCGCAGCGCTTGGGAAAGGTCTGGTCTTCCAGCTGGATCATCGCCGCGCCGGCGCGCTCGAACTCGCGCACCGTGCGCTGGGTGTTGAGGGCATTGCCGAAGCCGGTATCGCCGTCGACGATCACCGGCAGCGCGACCCGCTGCGTGATCAGCGACAGCGTCTGCGCGACTTCGGTGGCGGTGGTGAGGCCGATGTCCGAGCGGCCGAGGCGCGTGTAGGCGATCGACGCGCCGGACAGGTACAGCGCCTCGAGCCCGGCTTGCTCGGCCACCAGCGCGCTCAATGCATCGTAGATGCCCGGCGCCAGGAGCGGCGCGGGCGACTGGAGACGTTGTTTCAAATTCATGGCGACTCCGTGGCTGCGAGAAATCTGGCCGCGGTTTGCGCGGCGATGGCCCCGCCGGCGACGGCGCTGAGCAGGCCGTTGCCCGACAGATAACCCCAGACGGCATTGCCGGAGACGCCCCGCGCGGCGCCGCCCGCGGCGAGAACGTTGGGCCAGGGCGTGCCGCCCTGCCGCAGCACCCGGCACTGCGCGTCGATGGCGAGGCCACCCTGGGTGTGGAACAGCGCGCCGGTCACCTTCACCGCGTGATAAGGCGGCACCAGCGCGCGCTTGAAATGCCGGCCATCCGGCGCGACGGCGCCGTCGCGCACGCCGTCCAGCGTGGCGCGCAGCACGCCGCCATCGCAGCCGATCAGCCGCGCGAGCTCGTCGCTGTCTTTC
>JAAOZX010000074.1 GCA_012274225.1 Comamonadaceae bacterium
CTACGTCGACATCGCCCAGCAGGCGGTGGTTGAGATGGAATCCGAGCGCCTGCGCAATGCGCTGCTGGGTGCGATATCGCACGATGTGCGGACGCCGCTGACAGCCCTGATCGGGTTGGCGGAGTCGCTGCGGCAGTCGCAGCCGCCGCTGCAGCCGGCACAGGCCGACGCAGCGCGGGCGCTGGTAGAGCAGGCGCGTGAACTGAACGCGCTGGTCAACAACCTGCTGGAGATGGCGCGGCTGCAAAGCGGCGAAGTCAACCTGCGCATGGAGTGGCAATCGGTCGAAGAAGCCGTCGGCGCCGCGATTCGCGCGTCGCACTCGGCGCTGGACGGCAAGGCACTGAGCACGGATCTGCCACGCGATCTGCCGCTGGTCGAGTTCGATGCGGCCCTGATTGGACGGGTCCTGGCGAACCTGCTGGAGAACGCCGCCAAGTACGGCCGGCCGCCGATCGAGATCAACGCGCGCACCACCGATGACGCGCTGGAGATCAAGGTGCGTGACCACGGCCCGGGCTTGCCGGCGTCGCTCAAGGGACATGAGAACGAGCTGTTCAACAAATTTACCCGCGGCCAGACGGAATCCGCCACGCCGGGTGTCGGCCTGGGCCTGGCCATCTGCAAGGCGGTGGTGGATGCGCATCGCGGGCAGATCAGTGCCGCCAACGCAGTCGGCGGAGGCGCAGAATTCACGGTCAGGCTACCGCGCAAACCGGCTCCGGCGGCCCTGCCCAACGAATAGCCATGTCCATCCCCCCGCCGGTCGCCGTCGTCGTCGAAGACGAACCGCAGATTCGCAGGTTCGTGCGCACCGCCCTGGAAGCCGAAGGCTGGCAGGTGCATGAGGCAGCCACCCTGCGCACCGGCCTTGCCGAAACCGGCACGCGCAAGCCCGACCTGCTGGTGCTGGACCTGGGGCTGCCCGACGGCGACGGCATCGACCTGATCCGCGATGTGCGCGGGTGGTCGGCGGTGCCCATCATCGTGTTGTCGGCCCGCGTGGATGAAGAGGACAAGATCGCGGCGCTCGATGCCGGTGCCGACGATTACCTGACCAAGCCCTTCGGCGTGGGTGAGTTGCTGGCACGGGTGCGCGCCAACCTGCGCCGCCCGCGGCACGCGGCAGGCGACGGCGCTGCGGCCGAGGACGCCAACGCGGTATTCCGGTTCGGCGAGGTCGAGGTCGACCGGCAGGCCCGGGTGGTCCGGCGCGGCGGCCAGGACGTGCATCTGACCCCGATCGAGTACCGCCTGCTCTCGGTGCTGGTCGCCAACGCGGGCCGCGTGCTGACGCAGCGCCAGTTGCTGCGCGAAGTGTGGGGACCTTCGCACGCGGAACAGAGCCACTACCTGCGCATCTACATGGGCCATCTGCGGCACAAGCTGGAAGCCGATCCGGCCCAGCCGCGTCATTTGCTGACCGAAACCGCTGTGGGCTATCGCCTGGTTGTGGGCGATTGACGGGACGCTGCGCCGATCATCCGGACTGGGGCTGTCGGAATCGAGCGCTTCCTGCCTGGGCCCGGTGCAACGCAGCCGTGTACAGTCATTCGTTCAGTCAAGCGGATCCGCGGGGGAGATCTCATGCTCGTCAACTGCGCAGCCTACGAAAACGGAACCAAGCTCGCCGACCTGAAGGTCGATCAGATCAGCGACTACGTGGCGCGACCGGGCTGCTTCGTCTGGGTTGCGCTGCGCGACGCGAGCGACGCCGACATGGAGCAGATGCGGGCCGAGTTCGGCCTGCACGAGTTGGCGGTCGAGGACGCCAAGCACGGGCACCAGCGGCCCAAGATCGAGGAATACGGCGACACCGTGTTCGCCGTCATGCACACCGTCGAATTCAGCCCGACCGACGAGCTGACTGTTGGCGAAGTCCACGTGTTCGCCGGGCCCAACTTCGTGCTGTCGGTGCGCAATCACAGCCTACAGGGATTTCTGAGCGTGCGCAGGCGCGCCGAGCACGAGCCGCACCTGCTGCGCCATGGTTCGGGCTATGTGTTGTACGCCCTCATGGACGCGGTGGTCGATCGCTACTTTCCCGTGATCGATGCGCTGGAGGCCGACCTTGAAACCGTGGAAGCCCGGATCTTCGTCCCCGGCACGGCTCGCGCCAATGTCGAGCGGCTGTACGACCTGAAGCGCAGCATCGGCACCGTCAAGCATGCCGTCACACCCCTGATGGAGGCGTCCGGCAAGCTCGTCAGCGGCCGCGTGCCGGCGGTGTGCAGCGACACCCGCGACTACTTTCGCGACGTGCACGACCATCTGACGCGCATCAACGCCACGCTCGATACCTTGCGCGACACGATCGGCACCGCGATCCAGGTCAATCTCTCGATGGTGGCCATCGAGGAATCGGAGGTCAACAAGCGGCTGACCGCGTGGGCCGGCATTTTCGCGGTCGCCTCGATGTTCGCGAGCCTCTGGGGCATGAACTTCAAGAACATGCCCGAACTGCAGCTCGAGTATGGCTACCCGTTCGCACTGTTGATCATCGTCACCGCATGCGGCCTGCTTTATCGCGGGTTCAAGCGGCACGGCTGGTTGTGAGCCGGGTTCGATGGCACCCTCGCCGCGCGCACGGCGGCGAGGGTGGGGCAGCGAGACGCGCGTCACAATAGAGGTTTGGCTGCGCGGTTTGCAGCTCAGCCACTGCACCCCGGAGTCCTGCCCCTTGTCCGTCCCGTCCTTTGTCGCCGAAACCCGGCGCCGCCGCACCTTTGCCATCATTTCCCACCCCGACGCGGGCAAGACCACGCTGACGGAAAAGCTGTTACTGTTTTCGGGCGCGATCCAGATCGCCGGCTCGGTGAAGGCGCGCAAGGCCACGCGCCACGCCACCTCGGACTGGATGGAGATCGAGAAGCAGCGCGGCATCTCGGTGGCCAGCTCGGTGATGCAGATGCTGTACCGGGATCACGTCATCAACCTGCTGGACACGCCCGGCCACAAGGATTTCTCCGAAGACACTTACCGCGTGCTCACCGCAGTCGACTCGGCGCTGATGGTGATCGACGCGGCCAACGGCGTCGAAGCGCAGACCCGGCGCCTGATCGAGGTTTGCCGGCAACGCGACACGCCGATCATCACCTTCGTCAACAAGATGGACCGCGAAGTGCGCGATCCCCTGGACATCCTCGACGAGGTGGAACGCGAGCTGGGCATGCCCTGCGTGCCGATGACCTGGCCGGTCGGCCAGGGCAAGACCTTCGGCGGCATCATGAACCTGCGCACTCATGCCATGACGGTGTTCGAGTCGGGCTCGGAGCGGCTGCCGCACGATTTCGAGACGATCCCGCTGGGCGACCGCGAGAAGCTGTTGCAGCGCTTCGGGCACGAGTTCGAGACCGCCGAACAGAGCATGGAACTGGCGACCGGCGCTTCGCCCACCTGGGACCACGCGGCTTTCCTCGCCGGCAAGCAGACGCCGGTCTTCTTCGGCTCCGGCGTCAACAACTTCGGGGTCATGGAAGTGCTCGAGGCGCTGGTCGACCTGGCGCCCTCGCCCGGCGCCCGGACCAGCCACCTGGTCGTCAACAAGCAGACGGTCGACCAGGAAGTGCATCCGGAAGACGAGAACTTCTCCGGCGTGGTGTTCAAGGTGCAGGCCAACATGGACGCCAACCATCGGGACCGCATCGCCTTCGTGCGAATGGCCTCGGGCCGGTACTCCCCCGGCATGAAACTGAAGGTGCAGCGCACCGCCAAGGAGCTGCGGCCGACGTCGGTGGTCACCTTCCTGTCGCAGCGGCGCGAGGCGGTGGACGAGGCCTATGCCGGCGACATCATCGGCTTCACCACTCATGGCGGCGTGCAGCTGGGTGACACCATCACCGACGGCGCCAACCTGCAGTTCACCGGCCTGCCGTTCTTCGCACCGGAACTGTTCATGACCGTGATCCTGAAGAACCCGCTGCGCACCAAGCAGCTGCAGCAGGGACTGGCCCAGCTCGGCGAGGAAGGCGCGATCCAGGTGTTCCGGCCGCAGATCGGCGGTCCGATGCTGCTGGGTGCGGTGGGGCAATTGCAGTTCGAAGTGGTGCAGCACCGGCTCAAGTCCGAATACGACGCCGACATCCGGCTGGAAGGCTCGCAGTACACCGGGGCGCGCTGGATCACCGCCGACTCCCCCGCGGAGCTGCGCCAGTTCACCGATGCCTACCCGGCACGGATGGCGCTGGACGCCGCCAATGCGCTGGCCTTCCTTTGCACCTCGCCGTACGACGTGCGGCTGGCGCAGGAGCGCTTTCCGAGGATTCACTTCCATCCGTTGCGCGAACACGCCGGTCTGGCGTTGCAAACCTCCGGTTGATGCGGCTTTTGCTCCAGCCGATGCGCGCCTGTGGATAATGGCCGCAAGCCCTCCTGAAGGGGCACGAGGGGATGCAATGAAAAGCTTTGTCATGCGTGGCGCCGCGGCCATGGGCCTGGCGGCCGCGTTGCTGGTCGCCGGTTGCGGCGGTGGCGGCGGCGATTCCGGCGCCTGCGTCAGTGGCAGCCCCGAGGTCTGCGCGGCCGGGTCTCAGTCCAGCAGTCCGCCGCCACCCGACAACTCCGAGCGCTATGCCGGTATCTGCACGCCGGACGGCGTGAAGAATTTCACGCGCACCTACATGAACGAGGCCTATCTCTGGTACCGCGAGATCCCGGTGGTCGACCCCGCGCAGTACGCCAATGTCGGCAGCTACTTCTTCGCTCTGCTGACGCCGGCGCTGGACCCCAATGGCCAGCGCAAGGACCGGTTCAGTTTCATCGTCACAGCGACCGACGCCGACAGCCTGCTCACGGGTGCGGCCACCACCTATGGTGTGCAATGGGAACCCGATGCCCAGGGCCGGCAGCGCGCGGCCTTCGTCGAAGCCGGGTCACCGGCCCAGGTGGCGGGACTGGCGCGCGGTGCCGAACTGGTGCAGGTGACGACGCCGGGCACGCCAGACTGGTTTCCCAATGGGCCGGCGCAAATCAGCTTCGTTTACCGCTCGGCACCCGGCCAGGCCACCGCCAGCGCCACCCTGACTTCAGCGGCCTTGCAGGAAGACCCGTTGCCGCTGGTGAGCAACCTGGTGTCCACGGGGGGGCACAAGGTCGCCTATCTGCTGTTCAACGCCCACACCCAGGGCGCGCAGGACAAATTGATCGCGGCGATCTCCGGCCTGCCGCAAGCCGGCGTCGGCGACGTCGTGCTCGACATCCGCTACAACCGCGGCGGTTTCCTGTACACCGCGCTGAGCGTCTCCTCCATGCTGACGGGGCCGCAGGCCGACGGACGGGTGTTCGAACGGCTCCAATACAACGACAAGCGTCAGGCCGAGACCGACGCCAGCATCCTCGATTTCTCCGGCGTGGTGCAGGTGGGCGAAGCCAGTTATGCGGCCGGCACGCCCTTGCCGCGCCTGGGCCTGCCGCGGGTGTTCCTGCTGACCACCGGCAACACCTGTTCTGCCAGCGAATCCATCATCAACAGCCTGCGCGGAGTCGGCGTCGAAGTGATCCTGGTCGGCTCCACCACCTGCGGCAAGCCCTATGGATTCAGCCGCAAGGACAACTGCGGCCTGTCCTATTTCCCGATCGAGTTCCAGGGCGTCAACGACCAGGGCTTCGGCGACTACGCCGCCGGTTTCACGCCCACCTGTGCCGCCGCCGACGACTTCGATCACGCGCTCGGCGACGCCGGCGAAGGAATGCTGTCCACTGCGCTGAAATTCGTCGACACCGGAAGCTGTCCGCAGCCAGCGGCGCTGGCGCATCGGACGGCGCGCGCCCAGATGTCGCCGGTGCCGCCGGACTTCGGCGGCAGCCGCTGGCGCCAGCCGGGCAGGGTGATCCTCACTCCCCGTCCGTGAGCGCAGCCGCGCAGCAACCGCCGATCCCCATGCGGCCCCTGAGCCAGATGCCGGCCCGGGTGGCCGCCGGCATCCACACGGTGTTCAGCGACATCGACGACACGCTCACGACCGAAGGGCAGTTGACCGTGTCGGCCTATGCGGCGCTGGCCGCATTGAGCGAGGCCAGCCTGCGCGTCGTACTCGTCACGGGCCGGCCGGCCGGCTGGTGCGACCACATCGCCCGCATGTGGCCGGTCGACGCGGTGATCGGCGAGAACGGCGCCTTCTACTTCTGGTACGAAGCCGCGGCCCGCAAGCTGATGAGCCGGCATGTGTTCGACGCAACGGTTCGGGCATCGAACTCAGCGCGCATGGCCGCTGTGCGCGAGACCATCCTGCGCGAGGTGCCGGGTTGCGCCCTGGCGTCGGACCAGTTCTGCCGCCTGTACGACCTGGCCATCGACTTCTGCGAGGACGTGCCGCCGCTGCCGGCCGGTGCGGTGCAGCGAATCGTACGCTTGATGGAGCACGCCGGCATGACCGCCAAGGTGAGCTCGATCCACGTCAACGGCTGGTTCGGCCGCTACGACAAGCTCAGCATGGCGCATCTGCTGCTGCGCGAGCGCTACGGCCTGGAACTCGAAGCCGAACGCGAGCGCTGTGTCTTCGTCGGCGACTCGCCCAACGACGCGCCGCTGTTCGCCTACCTGCCCCATTCGGTCGGCGTGGCCAATGTGGCCCGGTTCCAGCTGCCGCTGGGGCAGGCACCGGCCTACGTGACACCCTCCCCGTGCGGTGCCGGATTTGCCGAGCTGGCACAGACACTGCTGGCCAGCAGGGAATCCTGAACGTTTCCGAGCCAACATTGCGTTCAGGGCCGGTCGCGCCTCCGGCGATGCTCGGCGCAGGCCTGCGCGAACGCTTCGAGCGTGCGCGCATAGAACGGATTGACCTCGTGGCGCCACTCCGGATGCCACTGCACGCCAAAGGCGAACGCCAGCGCGTGCTCGACGCGCACCCCCTCGACCAGCCCGTCCGGCGCCAGCGCTTCGGCCACCAAGGGCTCGGCCAGCCGCTTGATGCCCTGCCCGTGCAGCGAGTTCACCATCGCGGTGGTGCCACCCGCCCATTGTGCAAAGGCGCTGCCAGGCAACAGCCGCACCTCGTGCCGAGTCGCGAACTGCGCTTCCAGATCGATGCCGTCGGGCTCGCGATGGTCCATCAGCCCGGGTTCGGCATGCACTTGCTGGTGCAGGCTGCCGCCAAGCGCGACGTTCATTTCCTGCAGGCCGCGGCAGACACCCAGCACCGGCGTGCCCGATGCGATGGCGGCGGGCACGAGCGCCATGGTCAGCGCATCGCGCCGCGGGTCCAGCAGGTCGCCTGGCAGCGGGGTCGCGCCGAAGCGTGCGGCTTCGACATTGGAAGGCGAGCCGGTCAGCAGCACCCCGTCGACGCCTTCCAGCAGAGCCGCGACATCGGCGGCGCCGGCCATCGGGAAAAGCACCGGTTGCAGGCCGGGCGCGGTGACCGCGGCAGCGTAGCGATCGGCGAGCACGGTGTAGCCGCCCGGATCGGCCAGATCGAGCTCGCGGTGACAGGCCGGCAGCCAGACCAGGGGCTTTTGCGCGCGCATGGCGCTATGGTGCCCGATCGCGGCACCGGCCGGGGGCGAACGGCTCGCCGGCGCGGCGCAACCGCTTACGTGGGCTTGGCCAGGCCCAGCTTCTCCACCAGCGCCTTTTCGCGGCTGAAGGTGTCCTGCGCGAATTTTGCGTATTGCGCCGAGTCCATGTAGATCGGCAACATGTCGTAGCGCGCCAGCGCCTGGACATAACTCGGCTCTTCCATGGCCTTCTTGAAACCGTCGTGCAGTTTCTTCACCACGTCGGGCGGAGTGCCGCGCGGGGCGCCGATGCCGAACGGCGAGTTCTGCACGATGTCCAGGCCCAGTTCCTTGAGCGTCGGCGCATCGGGGAACTTGGCCAGCCGCTGCTCGCCCCAGGTATTGAGCACGCGCAATTTGCCCGACTCCACCAGCGGCGCGAAGCCGGTCGAGTCGGCCGCCGCCATGATGTGGCCGCCGACGATGGCCTGCGACAGTTCGGCGCTGCCCTTGTACGGAATGTGATTGAGCTGGATGCCCAGCTTCTGCGCGATCAGTTCGGTGGTCAGGTGCGGGCTGGTCAGCGTTCCGGTCGATCCGTAGCTGAGCCTGCCGGGGTTGGCCCTGGCGTAGGCGACGAAATCGTTCCAGTTCTTGATGGCGCTGTCGGTGGGCACCACGATGCCGAACGCATAACCGGTCACGTTGATGACGTAGCTGATGTCCTTGACCGGGTCCCAGGTCATCCGGGTGGTGTAGGGCAGGCGGAACACGCCCAGCGGAATCTGCGCCACGGTGTAGCCATCCGGTTGCGCCGATTGCAATTGCTGGGCCGGCAGCGTGCCGCCGGCCCCCGGCTTGTTCTCCACCACCACCGGCTGACCCAGCACCTTGGACGCGTTGTCGGCGAGCGACCGCATGGTGATGTCGGTGGGCCCGCCGGCCGGAAAGGCAACGAGCAATTTGATCGGCCGGGCCGGAAACGATTGCGCGAATGCGCTGAGTGACGGCGCGGCCAGGGCGGCGGCGGTGAGTTGGACGAGTTGTCGGCGGCGCATGACGTCTCCTGGATTGAGGAGACGTTATTGGACAACAACACGGCAGTCGCGGCTGACCCGGCCGCGACAACTCGCAGTGCAGAACGCGAGCTGCGAAAAGCAGCCCGCGCCGAATCAATCGGCCGCCCGTGGCGGCAGGTCAGCAGCCGTTGGGCCGGTTGCCGACCATCGGCACGCTGCCGGTCAGCGTGATGGTCGAGGCGACCCCGGTCGACGAGGTGAGGGTATAGCCGCTGAAGTCGACCTTGTTGTTGACGAGGTCGACCAACGCATTGGCGCTGTCGTGCGACTGGAACTCGAAACCGTTGACGGAGACGAACACCACGTTCATCGCATAATTGTTCGGAATGTAGCGGATGTCACCGCTCATGGTGGCGCCGCCGGGCGTGGCGGGGCCCGAGAAGTTGAAGGCGCAGGTCTCGGGCTCGTTGTCCAGACGCTTGTTCTTGACCACGTCGGCCAGGTTGATCGCCGATGTCGTGTAGACACCGTTGAAGCTGGGGCTGGTCGCCGCGGAGACGGTGAGGCTGGCACCGATGGGCGTCGGCGACGGATCGCCGCTGCCGCCGCCGCAGCCGGCCAACAGGAAACCGAGTGCAACGACGGGCGCGGCGACCTTGAACGAAATGAACTTCATGCTCTACCTCCGATGGATAAGCCACGAGCCTGAGGCCGCCCTGTCACTGCGGGATGTAGGCGCGTATCACGAAGCAACGTAGGCGTGAAGCTGAAGTAAAGACGGGTTCATCCGTTCACGTGCGCGCCAGCACAGCCGCCAGCGCCTTGCCGGTGTGCGTGCCCTGCTGCACCAGCTGTTCGGGCGGGGCCTGCGCCACCACCCGGCCGCCATCGTTGCCGCCTTCGGGCCCCAGGTCGATCACCCAGTCGGCCTCGGCAATCACGTCCAGGTCGTGCTCGATCACCACCACGCTGTGGCCGCCGTCGACCAGGCGGTGCAGCACCCGCACCAGTTTCTCCACGTCGGCCATGTGCAGCCCCACCGTCGGCTCATCCAGCACGTAAAGCGTGTGGGGCGGCTTCTGGCCTCTGCGAGTGATGTCGTCGCGCACTTTCGACAGCTCAGTCACCAGCTTGATGCGCTGCGCTTCGCCGCCCGACAAGGTCGGCGACGGCTGGCCCAGCGTGAGGTAGCCCAATCCGACGTCCTTGAGCAGCTGCAACGGGTGGCCGATGCTGGGCATTGCGGCAAAGAAGTCCACCGCCTCGTCCACTTCCATCCGCAGCACGTCGCCGATGCTCTTGCCGCGCCAGGTGACCGCCAGGGTTTCCGGGTTGAAGCGGGCGCCGTGGCAGGACTCGCAC
>JAAOZX010000411.1 GCA_012274225.1 Comamonadaceae bacterium
GGAACAATTCCTTCGTGACCCTGTCAGGTGCTCCGAAGGGGGAATCCGGCCCGAGAGAACCTCGGTTGGGATCGAGCTCTTCTTCCGCCGGTATGAACCGGTTCAAGTTCGCGGGTCTGGATCTCAGCACGCGCAATGCGTACACCCCGGAGCAACGCGCATTTTCGCACGGCGGCCCACCGGGGTCAATGAAACCTCGGGACCTGGAACAGCCGCGCCCTCCGGACGGCGCTAGAAACCCGCGACCTGGCCGTCGCGGCGCGAATCGCTGGCCGCCACGTAGCCTTCCACCTTGGGATCGCCGGCGCGCCAGATGAACTGGCCCGCGCCGAAGTCCTGGTAGCTGTCGTTGATGACTTCCACCTTGTGGCCGCGCACCAGCAGCTCGCGCACCGTCGCCGGGTCCATCTGCTGCTCGACGTTGATCTCCAGTCCGGCGTTGAAGCGCCAGCGTGGCGCGTCGCAGGCGGCCTGCGGGTTTTGCCGGTAGTCGAGCATGCGAACCAGCGTCTGCAAGTGGCCCTGCGGCTGCATGTTGCCGCCCATCACGCCATAGCTCATCACCGGCTGGCCGTCCTTCGTCAGGAACGCCGGGATGATGGTGTGGAACGGCCGCTTGCCCGGTGCCACCTGGTTGGGTCCCGGGCGCAGGCTGAAGCCGTGGCCGCGGTTTTGCAGGCTGACCCCGAAGCTGGGTTCGACGCAGCCCGAGCCGAAGCCCATGTAGTTGCTCTGGATGAAGCTGATCATCATGCCGTTCTCGTCGGCGGCCGTGAGATAGATGGTGCCGCCCTTGACCGGGTTGCCGGGAGCGAACGACTGCGCGCGCTTCAGGTCGATCAGCCTGGCCCGGCCGGCCAGGTAAGCGTCGTCCAGCATCTGCTCGGGCGTCACTTCCATCGACGATGGCTCGGACACGTAGCGGTAGACGTCGGCGAAGGCCAGCTTCATGGCTTCGATCTGCAGGTGCTGCGCATCGGCGCCATCCGATGGCAGGCCGGCCAGGTCGAAGTTCGCCAGGATGCCCAGCGCGATCAGCGCGGCGATGCCCTGGCCGTTGGGCGGGATCTCGTGCAGCGTGTAGCCGCGGTAGTTCTTGCCCAGCGGCTTGACCCACTCGGGCTTGTAGGCAGCGAAGTCGCGGGCGGTGATGTTGCCGCCGTTCATGGCGGCGAATTTTTCGATCGCCTGCGCGATCTCGCCGCCATAGAAGGCGCTGCCCTTGGTGGCGGCGATGGCGCGCAGCCCGCGTGCCGCGCCCTTGAACTGGAACAGCTCGCCGACCTCGGGGGCCCGGCCCCAGGGCAGGAACGATTCGGCGAAGCCGGGCATGTGCTGCAACTCGGGCGTGGCGGCGGCCCACTTCTGCTGCACCACGATCGGCATCAGGTAGCCGCGCTCGGCGATGTCGATGGCCGGCTCCAGCAGGTCGGCGAACGGCAATTTGCCGAAGCGCTCGCTCAGGGCCACCCAGCTGGCCACCGCGCCGGGCACGGTGACGGCGTCGAAGCCGCGCTTGGGCGGTGTCCTGGCGTCGCCGCCGTACTTGCGCTGGAAATGCTCGACGGACCAGGCGGCGGGCGCCGGTCCCGAGGAATTGAGGCCCTGCAGGCTCTTGCCGTCCCAGACGATCGCAAAGGCGTCGCTGCCCAGGCCGTTGCTGACCGGCTCGCATATCGTCATCGCAGCCGCGGCGGCGATGGCGGCGTCCACCGCGTTGCCGCCCTTCCACATCATGCGCAGCCCGGCCTGCGCCGCCAGCGGATGCGAGGTGGAAACGATGTTGCGCGCGAAAACCGGCAGCCGCGCCGTCGGATAGGGATTGTGGAAGTCGAATTTCATGAAAGTCCTGCTGGGGGCGGGGCCGCCACGGACGCGCCGCAACGAGTTGGAGGGTCCATTATCGCCGCCGTGGCGCGCTCGCGTTGGCCCGGCGCTAGACTGCCCGGCATGAGAAACGACCAGGTCGAACCCTTTTTCGCCACCCTGCGCGCCGCCAATCCCACGCCGACGACCGAGCTTGAATTCACCACGCCGTTCGAGTTGCTGGTGGCGGTGCTGTTGTCGGCGCAGTCCACCGACGTGGGCGTCAACAAGGCCACCCGCAAGCTGTTCCCGGTGGCCAACACGCCGCAGGCCATCCTCGACCTCGGCCTGGAGCGGCTGGAGGACTCCATCAAGACCATCGGGCTGTACCACAACAAGGCGAAACACCTGCTGGCGACCTGCCGCGTGCTGGTGGAGCAGTACGGCGGCGTGGTGCCGCGCACCCGCGATGCGCTGGAGGCCCTCCCCGGCGTCGGCCGCAAGACCGCCAATGTGGTGCTGAACGTGGCGTTCGGGCAGGAGACGCTGGCGGTGGACACCCACATTTTCCGCGTCGGCAACCGCACCGGACTGGCGCCAGGCAAGACGCCACTGGCGGTCGAACTGGCGCTGATGAAGCGAGTGCCCAAGGAATATCGGGTGGACGCGCACCACTGGCTGATCCTGCACGGTCGCTATGTCTGCGTCGCCCGCACGCCGCGCTGCTGGGAATGCGCGGTGGCCCGCTATTGCGACTACCGGCCGAAGACGCCGGCCCCTGGCTCCACTCCGGCCTAGTTGGAACACGAACCGCTTTTTGAACGCAGAGGCCGCAGAGAATTCGCAGAGGCCGCGGAGTGAAAGAAAACGGCGCCCGGCGTACCTCGCTGTTCGCCACCATCGCGGCCCCCAGCGTAATTGGAATCTGACCCCAATTAGGCGCTGACCCCCTGAGTCAATGATTGACTCACCAATCAGCGCAGGGCGTTGTCGCCGCTCATGTACACGAAAACTTCATCAAAAAGCCCGTCGCGGCAACGAAAGAAGTTGCAGTTGCTCTTGATGATCTTCTGCCGCTGCGCTGTCTCGTTCTCCACGCGAAAACGCGTCGCGATGCGGTCGGGAGGCTGCACAACATGATCGAAGCCGCCATGCCAGATACGTGTATAGCGCGCAAACAGCCGCTCGAACATGCCGGCGATTTCGGTGTCACGCCCACAGTAGACGGTGTCGAAAGTCGCGATCGTGAACACCGCATCCGGCGCCAGGAAGGACAGCGTCGCACCCGGGTCCTTCCGGTCGACCGCGGCGAAATAACCCTCCACGCGTGCGATGAGCGGGTTCGCGGGCGTTGCGCCGGCAGAATCGTGCCTCGTCATTTGCGTTCGATTCTAGGATCGACCTCCTCCGTGTCAATGGAACATTTCGTCGGTCACACCCGGGACCTGCAGGACCCGCCGCATTGCATCTACAGTGAGGTCGACCAACCAGTGAGGATCTATGGATTCGACGAAGACGCAGGAGATGCTGGAACTGCACAGCCAGAACATCTCGGGCCTGATGGAAAACCAGCTCGCGCTCACGGCGCAGGTGCAAGTGCTTCAGGCGGCGCTGGCCACCCTGCTGCTGAGTCACCCCGACCGGGCATCACTGCTCGGCACGTTCCGGCAGTACATGAAGATCTGCAAGGATTCCGCGCCCCGGCTGGCCGGCCGCATGGAATCGCTGGAAAGCGGCATGCTCGCCCTGCTCGGGGAGCGCCAGGATTGACCGGCCCGGCCCCGCTCTTTTTTACGCCCACGCCGCAAGGATTTCTGCCTTAAGGCGCCCCGCGTACGCCGCTGCTCGCCACCATCGCGGCCCGCAGCGACCAGCCGAACCTGCGCGGCCTGGATTCGCCGGGCCGCTGGATGCGCAGCTCGATCCAGTCGGGGCTCGGCCTGATGGCGATGAACTTGAGCACGCCGGCCCGGTGCGTACCGCTGTGCGGTGCGCCTTCCCAGATCAGTGCCTTGTATTGGCGGCCCAGCGGGTCCACCAGCACGGCGTTCTTGACCAGCTCGTCGGGCAGCGATTTGTCGGTCGAGCTCAGGACCACCGCGAAGTCCCAGACCGAAGCTTCCGGGCTCAGGTTGCCGGCCGTGGCCGCGACGGTCACGCTCCGGACGGTGCTGGTCTGCGTGATGATCTGCGCCGGCACGGCCTGCGAGATCCACAGCGACAGAACCAGCGCGAAAAAGCGGTAGCCCATGAACTCAGAGTAGTCCGCGCCCAGCCACTTTCCGTGACGTGAATCAATCCTTTTCAGAACTTGCGCGCGCGCACATCAGGCCGGCAACACCTCGTGATCGAGCTCCCAGGCGTGGCTAATCGGAGCTGTTCAACTCGCGCACGAGTTCAGAGAACTCCTGGGGATTGAGGTCCGACACCACCCAGTGCACCATCCCGTCGCGCGTCCAGTGCGCGAGATGAAAGCCGCGCTGCGACGACATGGCGACCCGCGCGTCGCCCTGCGCGGCCGGCCAGACGAAGGAATCGACCAGGTGACCGGCATGCCGATAAACCAGGGCCGCGACCGGACGCCCGTCCAGGTAGTCGACACGCCCGCCGAGCAACTGCGTTCCGGGAAGGTTGAGCTGGGGCACGGGTGGCGAGAAATCCAGCCGGGACGACAGCCACGGCTTGACAGTGTGGTGATCCGACGATTCGACGTCGATCAGGCGCTGCGCCAGTGTCGCACGGGCATGGCTGGCGACGACCTCCTGGCCCAGCTGTTCCTCGCGCTGCGCCGGCAACAGCGTGAACTGGAGCGCGATGGCCAGCGCCGCCGCGCCGCCGAGCGCGGAGGCGAGCGGCCGCCAGCCGAACCAGCGCTGCAGGACGGCTGAGGCCGAAGGCCGGATCGGCGCGCTGACCGCCGACTTCGGCGACCGCGCGGCAACCAGTTGCTCCATGCGTTCTCGCAGCGCAGCCGGCGCCGGGTGGCAGTCGGCCCGGCTGCGCACCGCGTCGCTCAATCCCAGCAGGCGGTCCACCTGCGCGCGCAGCGCGGCGTCTTCGCGCAGCAACGCTTCGATCTCGAGCTGGCGCGCCAGGTCCAGCTCGCCATCGACGAAAGCGTTCAACTCCAGCAAATTGGGTTCGGTACTCATCACTTTGCTCCACCGGGCGCCGTCCGCACCACCGCGCGCAACTGGGGCCGCGCATCGGGCGCCAGGGCCTGGCGCATGAGGCCGCGCGCCCGGGCCAGCCGCGACATCACCGTGCCGACCGGAATGTCCGCGATCCGGGCGATCTCCTGGTACGACAGGTCCTCCAGCTCGCGCAGCACCAGGACTTCGCGAAAGGCGAACGGCAAGGCCGCCAGCGCCCGATTGAGCTGCGCGCGCTCGTCGCCGTGCTGCGCGACCGCTGAGGGGTCATCGGCCGCGGGCGCGGCGACCTCGTGGACAGCGCCGTCGTCCTCATCGAGCGACGACATTTCGCCGGGGCGGTTGCGCTTCATCCAGGTGTACGAGGTGTGGCGCACGATCTGCAGCAGCCAGGGCCGCGCGTTGTCGCCGCGAAATGCGCCGAAGTAGCGCATGGCCCGCACTATGGCTTCCTGCACCACGTCCTGGGCGTCGTCGTTGTTGCGGGTCAGCCAGCGCGCGAGGTTGTAGGCCGCATCCAGGTGCGGCAAGGCCAACAGCTCGAAGCGTCTCTTCCCGGCATCGTCGATCACGGTGTTGCTCACACCCGGTTCTATCGCGCTCGCACCGCATTTATTCCCGGGTCGGCGCCAACCCACAACCGCCTCAGGGTCTTGCACCCCATCCGGGAATGGCGCACCGATCGATCCGGTATCTGGCATCGAGTGACGCGCAACGAGACGCTTTCATCGCGCGACTCATCCACATGGAGAACCTTATGAGCAGCTTCTATCGACGTCAGTTCCTGCAGTTGGCCGCCTATGGCGGCGCCGTGTTCGCGTCCGGCCTTCCCCGCACGGCCGGGGCGGCAGTGGCGCAGGACGATTTCTACTTCGTCCAGCTCTCCGACACCCACTGGGGCTTCCAGGGCCCGGAGAATCCCGACGCACGGGGCACCCTGCCCAAGGCCATCGCCGCCGTGAACGCCCTGAGCGATGCGCCCGACTTCGTGATGTTCACCGGGGACCTGACCCACACCACGGACGACCCGCAGGAGCGCCGCAAGCGCATGACCGAGGTGCGGCAGATGATTGGCGAGCTGAAGGTCAAGAACGTGCGCTTCATCCCCGGCGAGCACGACGCGTCGCTGGACAACGGCCGCGCGTTCCAGGAGTTCTTCGGCCCCACCCACTACACGTTCGACCACAAGGGCGTGCACTTCATCGCCCTGGACAATGTCAGCGACCCCGCTGCCAAGCTGGGCGACGAGCAGCTGGACTGGCTGGCGAACGACCTGAAGGGCCAGAGCCCGGAGGCACGGATCGTCGTGCTCGCCCACCGGCCGCTGTTCGATCTGTATCCGCAATGGGACTGGGCCACGCGCGACGGCGCCCGCGCGGTCGAACTGTTGCAGACCCACCCCAATGTCACGGTCTTCTACGGCCACATCCACCAGGAAAACCACCACATGACCGGTGCCATCGCGCACCACTCGGCCAAGGGGCTGATGTTCCCGCTGCCGGCGCCGGGCTCTCAGCCCAAGCGCACACCGCTGCCCTGGGATCCGCAGCACCCGTACCGCGGGCTGGGCTTCCGCGAAGTCGATGCGAATGTGAAGGCGGCCAACTATGCGATCACCGAGTTGCCCGTCCGTGCGGCCTGACGCCACCGCACCGGCTCGCGATCGCCGAACGTTGCTGGCCGTGGCGACGGCGCTGCTGCTCGGTCGCGCCGGGTCGCTTGCGCTGGCGCAGGCCCAGCCACGGGTGGTGGACGTGGTGGCCAGGAAGTTCGTCTACGTGCCCGAAGAGATTCGCGTGAACAAGGGCGAGACGGTGATCCTGCAGTTCACTGCGCCCGAGGTGACCATGGGGTTCAGCCTGCCCGACTTCGGCGTGCGCTCCGACCTGGTTTCCGGCCAGGTGACCCGGGTGGAATTGACGCCCGACAAGGCCGGCAGCTTCACCTTCCTGTGCGACGTGTTCTGCGGCTCCGGCCACGAGGACATGAACGGCACCCTGATCGTCAGCGGCTGACGACCTCCAGCCCGCGCCAGCCGCCGCCCAGCGCCTGGATCAGGGACACCGCGGCAACGTGGCGGTCGGCCAGCGCCTGCGCCACCGCGCGCCGGGCGTTCTGGGCGGTGACCTGCGCGGTGATCACTTCGGTGTAGTTCACCTGCCCGGCCTCGTAGCGGTTCTGCACCTGCTGCTCCACCAGATTGGCAGCGTCGAGCGCGTCCTGCCGCAGCACCAGTTGCTGCTGCAGGATGCGCGAGGCGTTCAGCTGGTCCTCGACCGACTGGAACGCGGCCAGCACCGTCTGGCGATACTGCGCCGCGGCCTGCTCCAGGCCGGCCCGCGCGGCGTCGACCCGGGCGCCCCGCGCGCCGGCGTCGAACACCGTCTGCGCCAGCGACACGCCAAGCGACCAGACCAGCGACGACGCGCGGAACAGGTCGCCGATGCTGGCGGCGCCCACGCCCACCGAACCCGACAGCGGAAAGCTCGGGAAATAAGCGGCTTCGGCGATCCCGATCTGCTCGTTGGCCTGCGCCGTGCGGCGCTCGGCCGCGGCAATGTCGGGCCGCCGTTGCAGCAATGTCGACGGCACGCCGAACGGGACGTCGGGAACCGTGGCTTCCCAGACCGGCCGCTCGGCCAGGGTGAAGTCGGAGGGGGCCTTGCCCATCAGCACGGCGATCGCATGTTCCAGCACGGCGCGCTGGTGTTGCAGCCCCAGCAGGTCCGCCTGCGCGTTGGACAACTGGGTCTGCGCCTGCAAGGTGTCGGTGCGCGCCACGATGCCCGCGTTGTAGCGGTTCTGGGTGATGCGCAGGTTGCGCTGATAGCCCGCGATGGTCTGCGTCTGCAGCGCGATCAGCGCGTCGAACACCCGCAGGTTGAAATAGTCGACCGCGAGTTCGCCCTGGGCCGACAGCCTGGCCGACTGCAGGTCCGCTTCGCTGGCCTGGGCCCCGGCCTGCGCGCCAGTCACGGCGCGCCCCAGCCGGCCCCAGACGTCGGGCTCCCAGCTGGCGCCGATGCCGAGCTGGAAAGTGTTGTGCGCCGGCACCTTGCCGCCGTTGCCGCTGCCGCTGCGGTTGGCGCTGCCGTCCAGGTTCACCACCGGGAACAGGGCCGAGCGTTGTTCGGCCACCAGCGCCCGCGCCTGGGCGTAGGCCGCCACCGCCGCCGCCACGTTCTGGTTGGAGACTTCCACCTGCGACTCGAGCTGGTCGAGTTCCGGATCATTGAAGAGTTGCCACCACGGGCCGCGCTCCAGCGTGTCGGCCGGCACCGCCTTCACCCATTCGCCCTGCCCCTCCTTGAACGCGACCGGTGTCTGAACTGCGGGTGGCTGGTAAGCCGGGCCGACGGCGCAGCCGGCCAGCGCCAGCGCCAGCGCCAGCGAGAGTGCAACGGGTCGAAAAGAAAATGGATGTCGCATAGCGGGTGTCATCGTTTCATGGCGTCTGCGGTTGCGGCCCGGCCGAGGCGCCGTTGCGGTGGCGGCCCAATTGGCGCTCCAGCGGGCTGCGACGCCGCAATTTGTCCAGCAGTAGGTAGACGACGGGGGTCGTGAGCAGCGTGATCACCTGGCTGGCGATCAATCCGCCGATGATGGCGATGCCCAGCGGCCGCCGCAGCTCGGCGCCTTCGCCGAAGCCCACGGCCAGCGGCAGCGCCCCCAGGCCGGCGGCCAGGGTGGTCATCAGGATCGGCCGGAACCGCAACAGGCAGGCTTCGCGCACCGCGTCGTAAGCGGAAAGCCCGCGCGAGCGCTCGGCGTCGAGCGCGAAGTCGATGATCAGGATGGCGTTCTTCTTGACGATGCCGATCAGGAGGAACAGGCCGATCAGGGCGATGATGGAAAGCTCCAGCCGGAAGATCAACAGCGCGAGCACGGCACCCACGCCGGCCGACGGCAGCGTGGACAGCACGGTGACCGGGTGCACCAGGCTCTCGTAGAGCACGCCCAGCACCAGGTAGATCACCACGATCGCCAGCGCGATCAGCAGCGGTTGCTCCTTCGAGGAATCCTGCGCCGCCTTCGCCGTGCCCTGAAAGCTGCCGCGCACGTTGATCGGCATGCCGATCTCCGCCTCGGCCTGGCGCACCGCTGCCTCCCCGTCCGCAAGGACGCGACCATCGGCCAGGTTGTACGAAATGGTGGTGGCGAGTTCCGCGTCCTGGTGATTGACCGAGCTGGCCGTGGGCCGCTCGGAAAAGCGCGCGATGGCCGACAGCGGGACCATCGTGGTCGGCGTGGTGTTCACCGCCTGGCCGGTGGCCTGGTCGCGCAGGGCGGGATTGATCACGCCGGCCGGGGACGTGCTCACGGTGGCCGTGCTGGTGGACGCGGTCGAGCCGGCGGGCGTCAAGGCCGAGCCCGGCGTGCCCCGCGCCGGCACGTGGATGTCCTTGAGCGCTTCGGGGCTGCGCATGTACTGCGGTGCCAGCCCCAGGATCACGTGGTATTGATTCAGCTCGCTGTAGATGGTGGCCACCTGGCGCTGGCCGAAGGCGTCGTACAGCGCGTTGTCGACGTCGCGCGAGTTGATGCCCAGCCGTGACGCCGAATCCTTGTCGACGTCCACATACGTCTCGACGCCGTTCTCTTCCTGGTCGGTGTCCACGTCGATCAGGGCCGGCTGCCGCTTCATGGCTTCGGCCAGACGGGTCGCCCAGAGGTGCAGGTCGGCGATGTTGTCGCTCTTGAGCGTGTACTGGTAGGTGCTGTTGCTCTGGCGCCCGCCCATGCGCAGGTCCTGCACCGGGTTGAGGAACAGGCTGATGCCGGTGACGCGCGCCAGTTGCGGGCGCAGCCGCGCGATCACCGCCTGCCCGCGCTCGGTCCGTTGGGCGGCCGGCTTGAGGTTGACGAACACGAAGCCGCCCCCGGCGCGGCCGCCACCGGTGAACCCCACCACCGTGTCCACCGCCGGGTCGCTGCGGATGATGTTGACGAGCTGGCGCAATTTCTCCTGCATGGCCTGGAACGAGATGCTCTGGTCGGCCCGCATGCCGCCCTGGATCTGGCCGGTATCCTGGGTCGGAAAGAAGCCCTTGGGGATCATGACGAACAGATAGCCGTTCAGGGCGATCACCAGCACCAGGATCAACAGCACCAGCCACTGCGCGTGCAGCGCCCAGTCCAGGCTGTGCTCGTAGCCGCGCCGCACGCCTGTGAACGCGCGTTCCAACCAGCGCGCCAGCCGGCCGGGTTGGCGTCGCTGCGCATCGGGCTTGAGCAGCCAGGCGCACATCATCGGCGTGGTGGTCAGCGAGATCACCAGCGAGATCAGCACCGCCGCGGACAAAGTGACCGCGAACTCGCGGAACAGCCGTCCCACCTGCCCACCCATGAACAGCAGCGGGATGAACACCGCCACCAGCGACAGGCTGATCGAAAGCACGGTGAAGCCGACTTCGCGCGCGCCGAGCAGCGCGGCCTGGAAGCGGTCCATGCCGGCCTCGAGGTGGCGGCTGGTGTTTTCCAGAACCACGATCGCATCGTCCACCACGAAGCCGGTGGCCACTGTCAGCGCCATCAGGCTCAGGTTGTTGAGCGAAAAGCCCAGCAGGTACATGACGCCGAAAGTGCCCAGCAGCGACACCACGGTCGCCGCCGCCGGAATGATGGTGGCGCGGACGCTGCGCAGGAACGCGCTCACCACCAGCACCACCAGGGCCACGGCGATCAGCAGCGTCACTTCGACCTCGTGCAGCGATGCGCGGATCGACTGGGTGCGATCGGTGGCCACCTGCAGCTTGATGTCGTGCGGCAGCTCGGCCTCCAGCTCGGGCAGCAGCGCGCTCACGGCGTCCACGGTCTCGATGGCGTTGGCGCCCGGCTGCAGCGTGACCAGCACGATCACTGCCGGCTGGCCGTTGAACAGGCCCAGCGTATTGATGTTCTCCACGCTGTCGGCGACGGTGGCGACGTCGGCCAGCCGGATCGCCGCGCCGTTGCGCCAGGCCACGACCAGGCCGCGGTAATCGGCGGCAGTGGGCCGGGCCTTGTCGAAGGTTCCGCTGCCGGTGTAGATCTGCAGGCGCTCGCCATTGCCCTCGATGGCGCCCTTGGGCCGGTTGGCGCTGTTGGCCTGCAGGGCGGCACGGACGTCTTCCATGCTGACGCCGTAGCGGTTCAGCGCGAACGGCAACAGGTCCACCCGCACCGCGGGCAGCGAGCCGCCGCCCAGCTCGACGTCGCCGACGCCGCGCACCTGCGACAGCTTCTGCTGCACGACGTTGGAGACGGCGTCATAGATCTGGCCGGGCGAGCGGGTCGGCGAAGTGAGGGCCAGGATCACCACCGGCGCCGCCGAGGGGTTGATCTTTCGGTAGGTCGGGTTGCTGCGCAATGTCGCCGGCAAGTCGGCACGCGACGCATTGATGGCCGCCTGCACCTCGCGCGCGGCCGAATCGATCTGGCGGTTCAGGTCGAACTGCAGGACGATGCGGGTCGTGCCGTTGCCGCTGTTCGAAGTGATTTCGTTGACGCCGGCGATCACGGCAAGCCGCCGCTCCAGCGGCGTCGCCACGCTGGTGGCCATGGTGTCGGGGCTGGCGCCCGGCAGGTTGGCGCTGACCAGGATCACCGGAAAGTCCACCGCCGGCAGCGGCGCGACCGCCAGCATGAAGAACGCCGCGATGCCCGCGAGCGCGATCCCGATCGTGAGCAGGACAGTGGCGACCGGGCGATGGACGAAGGGGGCGGAGAGATTCACCGCGCCAGTCCTCGCCCAGACCTGTTGCCGGGATGTCGCCGCGGCGGGCGGGCGCCTGTTGCCGGGTTATGCGCCCGGCGGCGCACCTCCTTTCTTTGCCTCGCCAAAGAAAGGAGGCAAAGAAAGGCGACCCCACTGTCTGTTACCCGGCGCTTTCGCGCCGGGCGTCCCTGCGCTTGGCCCACCGCGGTGGAAGACGCCCGCAACTCGCTACGCTCAAACACGCGTTCGTCTTTCTCCACCGCTTTGTGGGCGAACCGCAGGCACAGCCAGAGGGGGCAAAGCGGACTACGCCTCCTTCGCGGTGGAGTTGGCTCTCGCCCTTCTGGCTGAGCCTGCGCGAACATGGCGGCCCTTCTTTGGTTACTTTCTTTGGCGACCCAAAGAAAGTAACTCGCCCGCCGGGACGAATTCCCGGCAAACATTGCCCTCATACCGCTGCCCCCTCGACCGCGCCGGGTCGACGGTCAGCGGCCCGCCGGCGCCACCGCTGGGCGAGGCTGTCGAAGCCCAGGTAGATCACCGGGGTGGTGAACAGCGTGAGCAACTGGCTGACGACGAGGCCGCCGAAGATCGCCAGGCCCAGCGGGCGGCGCAGCTCGGCGCCCTCGCCCCA
>JAAOZX010000412.1 GCA_012274225.1 Comamonadaceae bacterium
GATACCACCAGTGCCGCTTCCGCCGCACATCACACGCCTCGCTCGCAAGCGATACATTGACCGACCTCGACCCAAGGAGTAACCCATGTCCGACCTTTCCATGCTCATCAACGGCCTGAAAGTCACGGCCGAAAAGAACGCGACCTTCGAGCGCCGCAATCCGCTCGACGGCACGGTGGCCACCCGCGCGCCCGCGGCATCGCCCGCCGATGCCGTGATGGCGGTGGAAGCGGCGGCCGAGGCCTTCAAGACCTGGAGCCAGACCGGGCCGAGCGAGCGCCGGATGCTGCTGTTGAAAGCGGCCGAGAAACTCGAAGCCAAGATGCCGCAGTTCGCCGAGGCGGTGGCGGCCGAGACCGGCGCCACCGGCATGTGGGCCGGCTTCAACGTGATGCTGGCGGCGGGCATGATCCGCGAGGCGGCATCGCTGACCACGCAGATCACTGGCGAGGTGATTCCGTCCGACGTGCCGGGCTCGCTGGCGATGGGGGTGCGCCAAGCGGCTGGCGTGGTGCTGGGCATCGCGCCGTGGAACGCACCCATCATCCTCGGTGTGCGCGCCATCGCCACGCCGCTGGCCTGCGGCAACACCGTGGTCTTCAAGGGTTCGGAAAACTGTCCGCGCACCCACCAGCTGATCGCCGAGGCGTTCCAGGAAGCGGGCTTCCCGCCGGGTGTCCTCAACTACATCACCAATGCGCCGGCCGATGCCGGCGCGGTGGTCGAAGCCGTGGTGGCGCATCCGGCGGTGCGGCGCGTGAACTTCACCGGTTCCACCAAGGTCGGCCGGATCATCGCGCAGACCTGCGCGAAATACCTCAAGCCGGTGGTGCTGGAGCTGGGCGGCAAGGCCCCGCTGGTGATCCTGGACGACGCCGACATCGAGGACGCGGTGAACGGCGCGGCCTTCGGCTGCTTCGCCAACAGCGGCCAGATCTGCATGTCGACCGAGCGCATCATCGTCGACCAGAAAGTGGCCGACGAATTCGTCAAGAAGTTCGCCGCCAAGGCCGGGGCGCTGCCGCTGGGCGATCCGCGCAAGCCCGAACCGGTGGTGCTGGGCAGCGTGATCGGCATGAACACGGTGCAGCACTGCAACGCGCTGATCGACGACGCGCTGGCCAAGGGCGCCAAGCTGCTGTGCGGCGGCAAGGCCGAGACCACGCTGATGCCGGCCACCGTGCTCGATCATGTGACGCCCAAGATGCGCATCTACCACGAGGAGACCTTCGGTCCGGTGAAGTGCGTGGTGCGGGTGAAGGACACCGAGGAAGCGATCGCCTGCGCCAACGACAACGAGTACGGCCTGTCGGCAGCGGTGTTCGGCCGTGATATCGCCCGCGCGTTCAACGTGGCGCGGCGCATCGACTCGGGCATCTGCCACGTCAACGGGCCCACCGTGCACGACGAGGCGCAGATGCCGTTCGGCGGCGTGAAGGGCAGCGGCATGGGGCGCTTCGGCGGCAAGGCCGGCATCGCCGAGTTCACCGACCTGCGCTGGATCACCGTGCAAACCACGCCGCGGCACTACCCGTTTTAGTTGTCCACGCTGGAATCTTGCGGTTGCGAGATTCCGGCGTGGGTTAGGCCAGCGAAGCTTCGGGTGGCCGGGCGCCTTCTTGCCAATAAAACAACTGCGAGGCTGGGCGCGGTGATGGTTGGGCAACTGTCTTCGAGTGGCGCAACCCGGTGTCGAGTCGCATCGAGGATGCTATGAAAAAAGTAGCTAACTATGATTGCTGCAGGCGACTTGCAGCCCAGAGCGTCTGATCGATGACGGCTTGGACCTGTTTTCTCGCCGGCTCCTGAATCAGCTCGCCGGCCGCGTCGAAGGCGGCGGCCGCCCGGCCCAGTGCGAAGTTCTGCGGTGCCACCCAGCAGTGCAGGTTGAGCAAGAGCGGCGCCAGATGGCTTTGCGAACGCAGTCCGCCCAGGGCGCCGGGCGAGGCGCTCAGGATGCCGACCACCTTGCCACGGGTGGAGCGGAAACCGTCGCTCAGGACCGGGTCGCCCTTGATCGGGCTGGAAATCCAGTCGATCGTGTTCTTCAGCAAGGCCGGATAGCTGGCGTTGTACTCGGGCGTGCAGATGATCCAGGCGGGATGCTCATACGTGATGTGTTTGAGCTTGGTGACGTCGGGCGGCGTGCCCCGCGCTTCCAGGTCGGCGTTGTACATGGGCACGTCGAAATCGGCCAGTTCGATGTGGGTCACCTCGGCGCCCGAGGCCCGGGCCATGGCGGCTGCGACCTTGGCGAGTTTGCGGTTCCAGGAGTTCTGCCGGGTGCTTCCGGCGAAGATGAGTAGTTTCATCAGGGGATTGCACCACAGCGATCGCGGCGTGGCGCGGGTGGGGGCTCAGTCAGGTTGCCTGCGTGGAAACGCCACGGTCGATAAAATCGAAGTTTTACCCGCCTCGCCATGCCGTCTGGCAGCAGCACCGGCGCACTCCCCATGCTCTATCCCCAGGAATTCGACGTCATCGTGGTGGGCGGCGGTCACGCCGGGACCGAGGCCGCTCTGGCCGCGGCACGTATGGGTTGCCTGACACTATTGCTGACCCACAACATCGAGACGCTGGGGCAGATGAGCTGCAACCCTTCGATCGGCGGGATCGGCAAGGGCCACCTGGTCAAGGAAGTGGACGCACTGGGCGGGGCCATGGCGATCGCCACGGATGAGGCGGGGATCCAGTTCCGCATCCTCAACGGTTCAAAAGGGCCCGCGGTGCGCGCCACCCGGGCCCAGGCCGACCGCCTGCTCTACAAGGCGGCGATCCGGCGCCGGCTGGAAAACCAGCCCAATCTGGTGCTGTTCCAGCAAGCCGTCGACGACCTTATGGTCGAGGGCGACCGGGTGGTGGGGGCGGTGACGCAGGTTGGGATTCGCTTTCGGTCGCGCACGGTCGTGCTGACGGCGGGCACATTTCTGGACGGGCGCATCCACGTCGGGCTCAACAATTACCAGGCCGGCCGGGCTGGCGACCCGCCGGCGCTGTCGCTGTCGGCGCGCCTGAAAGAGCTCAAGCTGCCTCAGGGCCGGTTGAAGACGGGTACGCCGCCGCGCCTGGATGGTCGGACGATCGACTTTTCGAAATGCGAAGAGCAGCCGGGTGACGGCATGCCGGGCACCGATGGCTCGCCAGCGACGACGCCGATGCCGGTGTTCAGCTTCATGGGTAAGGCCGGCATGCATCCGGGGCAGCTGCCGTGCTGGATCACCCACACCAATGAGCGGACCCACGACATCATCCGCTCCGGGTTCGACCGCAGCCCGATGTTCACCGGCAAGATCGAAGGCGTGGGGCCGCGCTACTGCCCAAGCGTGGAGGACAAGATCAGCCGTTTTGCCGACAAGGCCAGCCACCAGATCTTCCTGGAGCCGGA
>JAAOZX010000413.1 GCA_012274225.1 Comamonadaceae bacterium
CGCAGCTGGGGCGGCGCGCTGGAATGCGTGGTGCGAATGACGCATGATGTGGCCACCACCCGATTCAACGACGGCAAGGCCGATCCGGTGGGCCGCTTCTGGGCCGGCACCATCTACGAGCCGCGCGATGCGCGCAAGGCCGAGTTGTACAGCATCGACCTGCGCGCGAACAACGGCAATGCCGGCCGGCCGCTGGTCCAGCTCAAGGCCGGCAACGCCGTCATCGCCAACGGCCTGGCCTGGTCGCCCGATGCGTCCACGATCTACTGGTCCGATACCGCTAACCATGTGATCCATGCGTGGGACTGGGAAAGCCAGGGCAATTCGATGCGTCATCACCGCATCTTCATGCAATTCCCCGCCAAGCCGCCGAGCTGGCAACCGGGCCAACCCGGCTATGGCGGACGGCCCGACGGCGCCGCGGTGGACAGCCTGGGCAACTACTGGTGCGCGATGTACGAAGGCGGCCGGGTGATCCAGATATCGCCGGAGGGCGAAGTGCTGGCCGAATTGCCGGTGCCGGTGCGCTGCCCGACCATGCCCTGTTTCGGCGGCGACGATCTCCAGACCCTGTACGTCACCACGGCCCGGCATTCCCGCTCACCCCAGGAACTGCAGGAGCAGCCGCAGGCCGGCTGCGTGTTTGCCACGCGCGTGGGTGTTCCAGGCCTTCCGGTCAATTTCGTGGCCGACTGAGCCATGGCCGGCGGCAGCGCCAGGCCGTCGCGCTTAACATGCCGGACATGGACCTGATCCTCAACCCGCTGATCGAGCGCATCCGTGCGGCCGCTGAGAGCGGCACGCCTTTGCGCATCCGCGGCGGCGGCAGCAAGGATTTCTACGGCGAGCGCCTCGAAGGAGAACTGCTCGAGACCCGGTCGCTCGCGGGCATCATCAGTTACGAGCCGACCGAACTGGTGGTCACCGCCTATGGCGGCACCCCATTGGCCGAGCTGGAAGCCTTGCTGGCCGAGCGCGGCCAATGCCTGCCCTTCGAACCGCCGCATTTCGGTGGTGGCGCCACCGTCGGCGGCATGGCGGCGGCGGGCCTGAGCGGTCCGGCCCGGGCCAGCGTTGGGGCTGTGCGCGACTACGTGCTCGGCATGACCCTGGTCAATGGCAAGGGCGAGTTGCTGACCTTCGGCGGGCAGGTCATGAAGAACGTGGCCGGCTATGACGTGTCGCGCCTGGTGACCGGCTCGCTTGGCACGCTGGGGCTCATCGTCGAGGTCAGCATGAAGGTGCTGCCGGTCGCGCCGGGCGAGGCCACCCTGAAATTCGAGATGAGCCAGGAGCAGGCCCTGCAACGGCTGGCCGAGTGGGGCGCCAAGCCGCTGCCGTTGAACGCGAGTTGCTGGGTCGACGACGGCGGCGCGAAGACCTTGTACCTGCGCTTGCGTGGTGCCGTCGCAGCGGTGGAATCGGCTTGTCGCACGTTGGGTGGCGAGCGGCTTGACAATGACCAGGTCGCGCCCGACTGGGCCCTGTGCCGCGACCAGCGCCTGCCGTGGTTCGCCGAGCGCGGCGGCCGCGACCTGTGGCGCCTGTCAGTGGCCCAGGCCGCGCCGGTGCTCGACCTGCCCGAGGCGCCGCTGGTCGAATGGCACGGCGGCCAGCGCTGGGTTCGCGTGGAACCCGGTGCCGGCGCTGCCTTGCGCGAGACCGCCGCGCGCGCGGGCGGTTACGCCACGCTGTTCGCTTCGGCCCGAACCGGCGCCGCGCCGCCCGGTAGCCGGTTCGCGCCGCTGGCTGCGCCGCTGGACCGAATCCACCGCGAGCTCAAGCACCAGTTCGATCCCAAGGGCATCTTCAATCCGGGCCGCATGTACCCCGACTTCTAGAAACTGGCTCGATGCAGACCACCCTCAGCGCCGAATTCAAGAACACGCCGGAAGGCCGGGAGGCGGAGGCCATCCTGCGCAAGTGCGTGCACTGCGGGTTTTGCACCGCGACCTGTCCGACCTACCAGCTCCTGGGCGACGAACTCGACGGCCCGCGCGGCCGCATCTACCTGATCAAGCAGGTACTCGAAGGCGCGGCGCCCACGCGCAAGACCCAATTGCACCTGGACCGCTGCCTGACCTGCCGCAACTGCGAAACCACCTGCCCCAGCGGTGTCGAGTACGGCCACCTGGTGGACATCGGAAGGCGGATCGTCGAGGAAAAGGTGCCGCGCGGCGCGGCCGCCAAGGCGGTGCGCTGGAGCCTGAAGGAGGGCCTGAGCTCGCCGATGTTCGGGTCGGCGATGCGACTGGGCCAGGGCGTGCGCGCCCTGCTGCCGCAGGTGCTGAAGAACAAGGTCCCGGCGACGCAGGACAGCGGCCGCTGGCCGACGCGCGAGCATGCGCGCAAGGTGCTGATGCTGGCCGGCTGCGTGCAGCCGTCGATGATGCCCAACATCAATAGCGCGACCGTCCGCGTGCTCGACGCGGCGGGCATCCAGACGCTGGTGCCGGCCGCGGCGGGGTGCTGCGGCGCGGTGAAGTTCCACCTGAACGACCAGGACGGCGGGCTCGCCCAGATGCGCGCCAACATCGATGCCTGGTGGCCGGCGGTCGCCAGCGGCCGGGTCGAGGCGATCGTCATGAACGCATCGGGCTGCGGCGTCACCGTCAAGGAATATGGCCATCACCTGCAGCACGATGCCGCCTACGCGAGCAAGGCGCAACGCATCTCGGCGTTGACGCGCGACCTGAGCGAACTATTGCCGGATCTGGTCGCCGCCTTGCGCGGCAGGTTGCGACCGGCCGCGGGCCTGTTGGCGTTCCATCCGCCGTGCAGCCTGCAGCA
>JAAOZX010000075.1 GCA_012274225.1 Comamonadaceae bacterium
CGCCACCGACCAGGCCGTGCTGGACCACGATGGCGCCGCCCTCGCCTTCCGCTCGCCAGCCGACGATTCGGCGCCGCTGGACGAGGGGCAGAAGCTCGGCACCGTGGGCGCCGTGGCGCTGGATGCCAAAGGCAACCTGGCCGCGGCCACTTCCACCGGCGGCATGACCAACAAGCGGTGCGGACGGGTCGGCGACTCGCCGCTGATCGGGGCCGGCACCTATGCCGACAACCGCACGGCTGCGGTCTCGTGCACCGGCACCGGCGAGATGTTCATCCGCGTGGCCGCGGCCCACGACATCTGCGCCCGCATGGCCTATGCCGGAGCGTCGCTGGATGCGGCGGCGCGCGAAGTGGTGATGCGGGTCCTGCCCGCCATTGGCGGGCGCGGCGGCCTCATCGCCGTCGACGCGCGCGGCAACCTGAGCCTGCCTTTCAACACCGAAGGCATGTACCGCGGCTGGGCCCGGGTCGGCGAACAGCCGGTAAGCGCAATCTACGCCGACGCAACGGAAGGCAGAGCCGCATGACCGGATCGCGCGTCATCGAGGTCAGCGACCTGAGCGTGAGCTTTACCAATGATCAACGCACGGTGCAGGCGGTGCGGGGCCTGAGCTTTCACGTCGACGCCGGCGAAACGCTGGCCATCGTCGGTGAATCGGGTTCCGGCAAGTCGGTGTCGTCGCTGGCACTGATGCGGCTGGTCGAACAGGGCGGCGGCACCATAACCAGCGGCAGCATGTGGCTGACACGGCGCAACGGCGAGCGCATCGACATGGCGCGGGCCTCGCAGTCGCAGATGCGCAGCCTGCGCGGCGCCGACCTGGCGATGGTGTTCCAGGAGCCGATGACCTCGCTCAATCCGGTCTTCACCGTGGGCGAGCAGATCGCCGAATCGATCCGCCTGCACCAGGGGCTGTCCCATCGTGCGGCCCTGGCCGAAGCGCTGCGCATGCTCGACCTGGTGCGCATCCCCGAGTCCAGGAGCGTGCTGGGGCGGCATCCCCACCAGTTGTCCGGCGGCATGCGCCAGCGCGTGGTGATCGCGATGGCGCTGGCCTGCAAGCCGGCCCTGCTGATCGCCGATGAGCCCACCACGGCGCTGGACGTGACCATCCAGGCGCAGATCCTGGCGTTGATCCAGCAACTGCAGCGCGAGCTGGCGATGGCGGTGATCTTCATCACCCACGACATGGGCGTGGTGGCCGAGATCGCCGACCGGGTGCTGGTGATGTATCGCGGCGAGAAGGTGGAGGAAGGCGAGTGCCATGCCCTCTTCGCCAACCCGCGGCAACCCTATACCCAGGCGCTGCTGGCGGCCGTGCCCCGGCTCGGCGCGATGCAGGGACACGACCTGCCGGCCCGTTTCGACATGCCGGGCGACGCCCCGCGCGAGGGCGGCCGGCCGCTGAGCGCCGCCGACACGGTGCGCCACGACCTGGCGCCGGTGCTGAAGGTGCAAGGCCTGGTCACGCGCTTTCCGCTGCCCAGCGGCCTGTTCGGCCGCGTGACGCGCGAGGTCTATGCGGTGGAGCAGCTCAGTTTCGAACTGCGCGCCGGCGAGACGTTGTCGCTGGTCGGCGAGTCGGGCTGCGGCAAGTCCACCACCGGCCGCTCGCTGGCGCGGCTGCTGGAGTTCGATGCCGGCCACGTCGAGGTGGCGGGCCGCGACATCGCGGGGCTGGAGGGCCGGGCGCTGCAGGCCCTGCGCCGCGACATCCAGTTCGTGTTCCAGGATCCGTTTGCGTCGCTCGATCCGCGGCTGACGGTGGGCTATACCGTGATGGAGCCGCTGCTGGTGCAGAAGATCGTGTCGCAGCGCGAGGCCCAGGAGCGGGTGCGCTGGCTGTTGGAGAAGGTCGGCTTGCCGGCCGAGGCCGCCCATCGCTATCCGCACGAGTTCTCCGGCGGCCAGCGCCAGCGGGTGGCGATCGCCCGGGCGCTGGCGCTCAACCCCAAGGTGGTGATCGCCGACGAAGCGGTGTCGGCCCTCGACGTTTCCATTCGCGCCCAGATCATCAACCTGATGCTGGACCTGCAGCAGGAATTCGGCGTCGCCTTCCTGTTCATCTCGCACGACATGGCGGTGGTCGAGCGCATCAGCCACCGGGTGGCGGTGATGTACCTGGGCCAGATCGTGGAGATCGGGCCGCGCCGCGCGGTGTTCGAGAATCCCCAGCACGCCTATACGCGCCGGTTGCTGGCGGCCGTTCCGGTGGCCGATCCGCAGCGCCGCAGCATGGTGCGCGAACTGCAGTCCGACGAGATCCCCAGCCCGATCCGCGCCGTCGGCGACCCGCCGCAGGTGGCGCCCTTGCATCGGGTGGCGCCGGGGCATTTCGTGGCCCGTCATTCCGTGGGAGGTCCGTATTGAGCAGTCTGCAACATTCATCGCCCTCTTCCCGTGCGTTGCCAGTTGGCGGCGCGCCCTGTCCGTTTTTTCTCTCGTTCCAAGGAGCTTTGCCATGAAGATGCCTCTTTCCACCCTTGCCAGCGCGCTGGCCGTCGCGGGCTTTGCCGCGCTCGCCATGCCGGCCCATGCGGCCAAGGACATCGTGGTTGCGGTGCAGTCCAACTTCACCACCACCGACCCGTACGACGCCAACGACACCCTGTCGCAGGCGATGGCCAAGTCGTTCTACCAGGGGCTGTACGGTTTCGACAAGGACATGAAGATGATCCCGGTGCTGGCCAACAGCTACACCGCGAGCAAGGACGGCCTGGTCTACACCTTCAAGCTCAAGTCGGGCATCAAGTTCCACGACGGCACCGACTTCAACGCCGAAGCCGTCAAAGTGACATTCGAGCGCGCCATCAATCCGGACAACAAGCTCAAGCGCTACAACCTGTACAAGAACATCTCGAAGATCGAGGCGCTGGACCCGACCACGGTGCGGTTCACGCTGAAGGAGCCCTTCTCGCCCTTCATCAACAACCTCGCGCACCCCTCGGGCGTGATCATCTCGCCGGCGGCGCTGGCCAAATACGGCAGCAAGGGCATCGCCCAGCACCCGGTCGGCACCGGCCCCTTCAAGTTCGTCGAATGGAAGGCCACCGACTACCTGAAGGTCGCCAAGTGGGAGGGCTACTGGCGCAAGGGCTATCCCAAGATCGACTCGATCACCTGGCGCCCCGTGGTGGACAACAACACCCGCTCCGCGATGATGCAGACCAACGAGGCGCACTTCGCCTTCCCGATGCCGCCCGAGGCCGTCGAGACGCTGATGAAGAAGCCCAGCCTGGAAGTGACCAAGGCGCCATCGATCATCCAGCGCTACCTGTCGATGAACACGCTGCAAAAGCCGTTCGACAACCCGAAGGTGCGGCAGGCGATCAACTACGCGATCAACAAGGACGCGCTGGTCAAGGTGGCCTTCTCCGGCTATGCGATTCCCGCCGAAGGCGTCGTGCCCAAGGGCGTCGAGTACGCCACCAAGCTGGGCCCCTGGCCCTACGATCCGGCCAAGGCACGCGAGCTGCTGAAGGAAGCGGGCTATCCCAACGGATTCGAAAGCACGCTGTGGTCGGCCTATAACTACACCACCGCGCAGAAGGTGATCCAGTTCGTGCAGCAGCAGCTGGCCCAGGTCGGCATCAAGGTGCAGGTGCAGGCGCTGGAAGCCGGCCAGCGCGTCGAGCGCGTCGAAAGCGCGCAGGACCCGGCGACGGCGCCGGTGCGGATGTACTACGTGGGCTGGTCGTCCTCGACCGGCGAAGCCGACTGGGCGCTGCGTCCGCTGCTGGCCTCGGAGTCGTTCCCGCCCAAGCTGTTCAACACCGCCTATTACAAGAGCCCCGAAGTCGACGGCGACATCGCCAAG